>CAYOFJ010000264.1:0-3145 GCA_964403065.1 uncultured Halanaerobiaceae bacterium
AATTGCTGGCCAAAGTGAATTAATAGTTTATAATGCCAACTTCGCCCCGGAATTGAATATTAAACCAGAAAAATATTTGGCAGAACTTTAATGCCTTTTTAATGACTCCTGCTAAAAAAATCTTATCTCAAAGGAAATTCTTCCAGCCAGGGGCTCCCGGGGAAAAGCTGGGAAAATCTATCTCTCATATTTTCAACTTCATCTAACTCTTCCTGTTCTTCATATTTTTTTCCCAGTGAATTTAATGCTGCCAGCTCCAGAACCGGATGCCCTAATTCTTTAATCTCCCGAAACATTTCTTTGCCTTTCTCCGGGTCCCCTCCAAATGTTGAGGGGGCCTGGAGATAATAATTGGCCCAGATCAATCTGCTCATTACATTATTATCATCCGTCAATTCCCGGGCATTATCCAGATAATTCTCGGCTTTCCCTGAATTCCTGATGATAAAAAATGTGCCCCGGTAATTAAACAGCATACTCAAAGATTCCGCAGCCTGACGGTTAGCCCTGGCGGTATTCTGCTCTTCTATGGCCTGTTCTGCGTACTCTAAAGCCCGGGCAAAATTATCCTCCGGCGAATTAATTTCGGCCACTTCTTTGATTTCCGCCCGAAAAATTTCGATTTCAGCTCTCTGCACAAAATAAGAATAGTCTTCCTCGCCTTCTGTCAATTCCTGCTCTTTTCGCTCAAGCTCCGCTAAAATTTCATCCGTATTGCCATCCGTATTGCCCTGCCGATAAAATTTTTCTGTCAGTTCATCAAGTTCATGTCTGTAATGCAGGGAAGCTTCAGCTGAATTATAATAGCTCCCTCCCAAAAAATAAAATAATAAAATTAAACCTATAATTTTTCCTGTCAGAATTAATGTCCCTGTTTTTTTAAACATAATTTTCTACCCCTAAATAAAACAAATTTTTTCAAACCATATTATCTTACATTTTAAGACAATTATATCATTTATTTAACAATTTTTTAACTGCTCAAGGGGGAAATTATTATAAAATATAGCAATTAAAAAATCGGAGCAGAACCCTATAAGTTAAACAGGCCTGCTCCGATATAAAATCTGCCATATACTTACAGTAATTAAATCAATTGTGAGCTTTGATCCTCTCAACCTGTCCAAAGACAAATTGAGTTATAGGTCCGATGGCAAACGCTCCAATAATCGTTCCTATGCCAAAAGTAGCACCAAGTATGACACCGACAACTCCAAAAACTATGTCCATAACAACTTTGACTGCTTTCAGGGAAAAATTAGTCTTATCTTTTAAAAACATCATTAGAGCCTCTATAGCACCTTCACCCATTTCAGCAGAGACATATATTGCAATTCCACTGCCTATGAACACGGGAGCAGCCAGCAGCATCATAAACCTCAGTGGAAGTAAAACCGGTGTCACTGTTCCAAACACAATAAAAAGCAAATCCAAAAACAACCCGACAAAAACTGCATGTAAGATCGTTCCAATACCAAACTTCCTGCCGGTAAAGATCAATAATGATAATATTATTCCACCATTGATCAGAAAACTTGCCTGTCCAACTGACAAACCCAGAGTTTGTGACAGGCCATTAACTAAAACCGTAATTGGATCCGAACCCATCCGGGAATTTATAAAAAAGAAGATCCCTAAACTGATTAAAAAAACTCCGGACATCAAAAACATGATACGAGTAACAAAATCTCTGTTGAAAATTCTACGCATAACTAGATCACCCCTATATTTTATTTATTTATATTTGTAGGTAAAGCTAAAAATGAATCCAAAAAAGTTGCCCGTGCAATCGACTTTACATATTGTAATATCAACTGATGGGTGCTGTCAAGGGGTGATCCGGGTATAAAATAAATTCTAACAATTTAGCAAAAACATAAATATTGCCTCTGAAATCTTTTTATCATAAAAATTCTTTTCTCAATTCTGCTTGAGAGCGCGGGGATAAATAGCCAGGTGGGATATCGAAAACTGTTTTTCCTCCCACTGCTCCTTCCTGGTGCAAATGAAATACAGCTCGCGCATAAGCAGTCATCACACTGGCAGTAAATTCAGGATTGCTGTCAAGATTGAGAGAGAATTCCATGATTTGTTTATGTTTATTATCATGATCTGTATGGGCATTTCTCATGACAAAACCACCATGTGGCATTTCGCTGTGGTTTTGTTTTAATTGCTCTTCACTCACAAAATTGACTTCTGTCTTATAACCGGCAAAGTAATTGGGCATGTTTATAATTTTTTTCTTAACCTCTTCTTTATCTGCTTCTGACCCCAGCACTACATAACAATGTCTTTCATGTCTGGTTTCTGGAGCTTTATCGGGATTTTTTCCCTTTCTCACCTGCTCTATATATTCTTCGCGGGGAATAGTATACTGCACTCCGTCTTTTACCCCTTCTAGCTCTCTGATGGCGTCAGAATGTCCCTGGCTTAAACCTTCACCCCAAAAAGTGTAACCATTGCCATGGGGCAATACTGCTTCCATTAATACCCTGTTAAGAGAAAACAGTCCGGGATCCCAGCCTATTCCCACTGCACATGTATGGTTATTTTCGCGAGCAATTTCATCGATTTTCTGATAATATTCCGGAATATCTTCATGATTGTCAAAACTATCAACAGTGTTAAACATATTAGCAAATTTAGGCCCCTGCTGAGGCAAGTCATGAGCAGAACCACCACAGAGCATCATAACATCTATCATATCTGCATAATCCTCTGCCTTTTCAACCGGATGGACTATATTTTGCTTTTCTCCTAAAACATCAAGTGCTTGTGGAGAACGTCTGGTAAATATTCCCCGTAAGTTTAAATCTTCCTGAACATCAATCGCTTTTTGTACACCTTTGCCCAGATTTCCATAACCAACAATGCCAAGTTCAATATTTTTCATTGGAAACACCTCTTTAATTTAGTGCATTAAATTATGTTGGGTTTTTGTTCCAGCTTTGCAGCCAGGCATTCCCTGACCAAAAATAAATTTTTTATTACGTTAAAAGATAGGTTTATTATTAAGTAGAAACAGAAGATCTATACTTCTCAATCAAATCAAAAAGCCGGGATTTTTTAATCGGTTTGGTAAAGTGTCCATCAAATCCATATTGCTCTGTTTTTTTAATGTCCTCCGTCAGAGCATGAGCTG
>CAYOFJ010000265.1:0-3127 GCA_964403065.1 uncultured Halanaerobiaceae bacterium
TGTCTAAAAAAGTATAAAATAACGATATATTTTATATTTATATGATGGTCTGACCATTCCCTATATATACCTTTCTGCACTTGTTACTATTCTCCTCCCTAATTTTTCGAAAATTTCTCCTCTTCAACAAATTATTTGCTTCACAAACATTGTGCTATTTTATCTTATTAAATTGCATCAACTCCAAAATATTCTCAGCCAAAATAAAAAAGCCGGTTTAAAACCGGCTGTTGAATTTCTCTGCTTATTCTAAGTGACAGGAACTTTAAATTTTAACCCTCAATTTCTCTATTGATAAGTTTTTCTACATAATCCAGATGTTCCCGCATATTGTTCATCGCTAATTCTGAATCTTTCTTTTTTATCGCTCGATATATTTTTCGGTGGTGTATTGTAAACTGGTCCATAGTTTCAGGTCTTGAAACCAATTTTGTCCGGGTATGCTTAATATGAAAGTCCATCGCGTCCATAATTGAAGTCATAACATAAAACAAAACACTATTTTTCCCGGCTTTAGCTATAGTATGGTGAAAATCTCTATCCAATTCTATACTTTCCTCTTCAAATCCTGTCCTCTCCTCCATATTTTCCAGTATAACGGCCAATTTATCAAGTTCATCTTCGTTTATTCTTTCTGCTGCTAATTTCACACAGTCGATTTCTAAAACTCTACGCAATTCTAATAACTCCTGTTCCACATCTTCTTCCAGCAATAAGATTAAAGAAAGAGGCTCTAATAAATTTTTATCCGGCTCATTTTTTATGAAAGTCCCTTCACCAGGACGACTTTCAATTAATCCAATCATCTCTAATGCACTAAAAGCCTCTCGAATAGAGGCTCTACTTACATTTAAATTAGTCTTCAATTCTCTTTCAGATGGTAATTTATCTCCTCTCTTCAAATTACCTTCATAGATCATATCCTTTATTTGATTTATAACTTCCTCGTAAACTTTACTGGTTTTTATGGGTTCAAAATCCATAATAATCCTCCGGTCTAAATTTTCTTTTATTTTAATTCAAAACTTTATCTATAAAATACTCAAATAAAATAATTCACAATTAAATTTTCATTAGAAAAGAACAGAAATAATAGTGAAATTTATAACTCCTCAGGATTTTCAGACTCTTCAATTTGACCAAGAATTCCATTAATAAACTTTGAAGACTTTTGTGAACCGTATTTTTTGGCAATTTCAACCGCCTCATCTATAGCTACTGCCTTGGGAACTTCTGGATTAAAAATAATTTCATAAATAGCAATTCTTAAAATGTTTTTGTCAATTATCGATAGTCTTTCCAGCCTCCACTCAACTAAATTATTTTTAATTTTATTGTCAATAAAAGCCAAATTTTTAAAACATCCTATAACTATTTCCATATGATAACCTTTTTCTGATATTTCAGAAGAAGTTTCCGGTAATTCATTTAACTTATCCAGTTCTTCAAAAATAATATCTTCAGATAATTTCTGTTGTATTTCCAGTGAATATAAATATTTTAAAGCTAGTTCACGTTCCTCACGCCTGGACAATTTTTTCATTACATCTATTTCACCTTTCTATTAAAACAATTAAATTGACAATATTTTTTCTATAATTCTTTTAAAATCTTTTTCTAAATCATCCCTGCTGCCAACTAAAAAACCTGCAAGAGTAAGTATAGAAATTAAAATTGTTCTTAACACTCCTAAACGTAATATAAGAACACTAATTATAAGACCTATTAAAGCTCCAATAATTGCATTTTTATTATGATGTAAAAATGACCAAAAATCTTCCCAAAATTCCTCTCTATCCATTCCCTATCTCCTCCCGCAGTATTCAACTAAAAAACCCAGAACTGTCTTCTTTGTCCTCCTCTTCCTCTGTTTCTTGCTCATCAATATCTTCATTTAAATCATTTTCAGGCTCAGTTTCAACATCTTTGGCATCTTCTGCTTTATAAGATAATTCATCATCACTGTCTTCTTCCTTCTCAATGTTTTTAGCTTCTTTATCTTCTTCAGAAACCTCCTCCATCTCTAACTCTTCTTCATCTTCCTCAGATATATCCGGGGAAATTTCTTCTGCATAAGTTTCGTCTTCAGTCACTTCTTCTTGTTCTTCTTCAGCAGCTTTCTGTTTTTTGCTTTTAATTCTATCGAATTTATCAACGCTTTTTTTGCCTTCTATATTTTCTATGAGAATTTCGACTGAAGCAATATTAGCTCCAGTTATATCCCGCAAACGATCTTTTATTTTATGCTGAAGTCTACCGGTCAGGGTAGGAATATCCTCCTCTTCCTGCACCGAAATAGATAAACTGGCATATAATCCATCTTCTCTGGCATCAATATTAGTATTTCTAACCTCTATATTCTCCTCTTGATATGCAACTTCTCTTATTATTTTTTTCATAGCTCTAAGCGAAATGTTTACCTGACCGTTTTCAGTAGTACTTATTGTTGCAGTTCCGGTTTTGCGTCTAAAAAGCGGATACAAAGACCAGGCAGATAAAATAAAAATAACCAAAAATGAGATGGCAGCACTAATATTACCATATAAATTATCCTGTAACTGCCCCAAAAATTCCTGTCCAACAATTCCCAGGCTATAGATGGCTAAAACCAGAGTTGTAACCATAATCAAAGCCAGCAGTAATATTAAAATTATTCTATTTAAATATTTCACTCTTCTTCCCCCTCTTTCTCCTGCTTCTGGGTAGGAAACTCGACTCCCTGTACATGCACATCAACATTCAAGACTTCTAAACCAGTCATACCCTCTACTGTTTCTTTAACATTATCTTGAATTTCCCAGGCGATTTCAGGAATTGAAGATCCATATTCGACTACAATATAAAGATTAATATCAACTAAATCTTCGTTAACCTCTACTTTTACCCCTCTTGACAAATCTTTTCTCCCTAACATATTTCTCAAACTGCCCGTAAATCCCCCGCTCATAGAATAAATGCCATCAACTTTAACCGCTGACATGCCAGCTATTATAGCGATTACTTCATTCGCTATATTAAGCTCTCCCTTTATATCATTTTCTCTCAGTTTCTCTTTAACCATGTGATTTTCACCTCACAAATTTCCAATATATCTCTTGCTCAAATTTTATAATTAAAATTAAATATA
>CAYOFJ010000266.1:0-3126 GCA_964403065.1 uncultured Halanaerobiaceae bacterium
CTAAATAATATTTTCTTCAATCGTTTTTTGCATAACCATCTCTGACTTTATACTCAGTGTGAAGTAGCTTATGGGCTATGCTGCTGCCCGGTTCTTCCAGATATTTTTGATAAAGCTCCTCCACCTGAGGATTCTCATGAGATTTTCTGCGCTCTTTGTTTTGGTCAATTTCATAAAGTGCATTCATTCGCTCTTCCAGGTTGTTTCCCTCTCTGGAGATAGGCTGACCCCCACCACCAATACATCCACCGGGACATGACATAAACTCTACAAAATCATAATCCCGACCATTCTTTATAGCTTCAAGAACTTCTCGGGCATTTTTTAAACCATGAGAAATAGCAATATTTACTTCTGTTCCATTTATTTTCACAGAAGCTTCTTTAATACCCGCGGAGAGTCCTCGAGCAGATTCAAAATTCAATCCCGGCAGTTCCTCATCTGTCATCAATTCATAAGCTGTCCTAAGCGCTGCTTCCATAACACCACCAGTCGTACCGAAAATTGCTGCCGCTCCTGTGGAACTACCCAGCATCCTATCAAAATTATCGTCAGAAAGATTAGAAATGTCCATACCCAGCTGTTTTATCATCTGGGCCATTTCCCTGGTAGTGAGTACAAAATCTACATCATCTTCCATCTCAGGTCGAGTTGCTTCATATTTTTTGGCAGTACAGGGCATAATGGAAACAACCGTTAATTCATCTGAGCTCAATCCTTTCTGCTCAAGATAATAAGAATTTGCCACTGCTCCGAACATCTGTTGAGGCGATTTGCAGCTGGAAACATTGTCCAAAAATTCCGGATAGAATGATTCAATGAATTTTATCCAGCCGGGACTGCAGGAAGTAAAGAGCGGAAGCTCCTCCCCATTTTTAAATCTTTCAATAAATTCAGTTCCTTCTTCCATGATAGTTAAATCTGCTGCAAACTGGGTATCAAATACACCATCAAATCCCATATTTCTCAAAGCTGAAACCATTTTACCCGTTGCTATGGTTCCTGGAGGCTGACCAAATTCCTCCGCCAGTGCCACCCTTACTGCCGGGGCAGTCTGAACTACAACATGCTGCTCCGGATCATTGAGAGCCTGCCAGACATCATCGATGTTTTCTTTTTCTGTTATGGCCCCGGTAGGACAGGCTACTGCACACTGCCCGCACATTACACAGGGACTTTTGTCCAGTTTATCAAAAAAGGCCGGTCCAATTTGAGTCTCAAAGCCGCGACCCTCAGCCGCAAGGGCATTGACTGACTGTGTGTCACTGCAGATATTTTCACATCTTCGGCAGTTAATACACTTATCCGGCACTCTTTTTAAAGAAGGAGTAGATTCATCCTCCGGAAAATTGGTCTTTTCCCCGGGAAATCGTACATCCCTAATGCCCATTTCTTCTGTAATCTCCCGCAGCTCACAGTCCTCGTTTTTAATACAGCTGGGACAATCCGTTTCATGATTGGAGAGCAGAAATTCTAGATTCATTATTCGGGTCTGGCGAACTCTTTCATTTTTGGTCTCTAGCCTCATTCCATCTTCCAGAGGAGTGTTGCAGGCTGTTATAAGCTCTCCGGAATCAAGATTCTCCACCAGACAGATTCTGCAGGCACCACTCTCATAAACTCCTTCCATATAACAAAGATTGGGAACATCTTTGTTTATATTCTTAAGAAATTCTAAAACAGTCTTATTTTCAGTGGTCGAATAATCATTACCATCCACTTCAATTTCCACAGTTTTTATCTCTTTATTTTCTTCTTTATTTTTGTCTTTTGTAGTCACAGCTTCACCCTCCTTAAAACTTTTTGCTATACATCACAGCGCAGGCAGCGGGATGCTTCTTCTTTGGCCTGGTCTTCTGAATAACCTTTTTCAACTTCTTTGAAACCCTGAAGTCGTTCAGATAGAAGTATTTCTGGCATTTTAACTCTGGGTTTCTCTTCTTCTATTATTGGCTCACTTATTTCTCTTTCAACTTCACTTTCGGGCACAACCTTACCATCGCCCCCGAAATATTCATCTATTTCACGAGCAACTTCTTTACCCTGCTGCACACATTCAACTACAGTTGAAGGTCCTTTCACACAATCTCCAGCGGCAAATATCCAGGGAATGTTGGTACTAAGATTTTCATCGACCTCTATCAGACCCTGCTGATTTAACTCAACCTGAGTATCTCCATTATTGAAATTATCCTCTACTGTTTGTCCGATAGCCACTACTACTATATCAGTATCAAGCTTAAATTCAGAGTCTTCTTTGGCGACAGGTTTGCGGCGGCCGGATTTATCAAATTCGCCTTCACCCATTTCTACACATTCCAGGGCCGTAACTTCCACATCATCCCTAACTATCTTTGTAGGGTTTACCTGGGTATACATATTAACTTTTTCATATTTAGCTTTCTCGACTTCCTCACCGTGAGCAGGCATTTCCTCTTCCCGACGGCGATAAACTATATTCACTTCCTCCGCCCCCATGCGTACAGCATTGCGGGCCACGTCTATGGCAGCATTTCCTCCGCCAATGATAGAAACTTTTTTATTCTTCATATTAATACGGTCAGGATTTATATTAATATCCTCCAGCAAGTCCAGAGCATTGTGGACACCACTCAGTTCTTCACCTTTAATATTCAGCTGATAATCCTCATGAGCTCCTACAGCCAGGTGTACAGCTTTATAACCCTGCTGCCGAAGTTCTTTGAGAGTTATATCTTCTCCTATTTCAGTTTCCAGCTCGAGCTCAATTCCCATAGTGGTTAAAACTGTTATCTCATCATTGAGCTTTTCTTGCGGTAATCTGTATTCAGGAATTCCCTTGGCGAGCAGCCCTCCTGCTACAGCTTTTTCCTCAAATATAGTAACCTGATATCCCTTTCTGCGCAGATAAAAAGCCGAGGTAAGTCCGGCCGGGCCGGAGCCTACTACCGCTATCTTTTCGTTTTTCTCCTCTTCCAGTTCGGGGATGGGATAACCACCTTCCATCTTGGGAACTACGTCACTAACAAAACGCTTGAGCTCTCTAATTGCCAGTCCTTCATCAAGAGATCTGCGGTTACAGGAAGGTTCACAGAGATTTTAGCATACACGGCCACAGATAAGAACCAGCGGATTTTCCCGCTGTAT
>CAYOFJ010000267.1:0-3118 GCA_964403065.1 uncultured Halanaerobiaceae bacterium
TCTGGTCAAACGCATGAGAGATTACTGGTCCAGCGGTCGGGGTGCTGAGTATAATCCCAGTCGACACGAGGCTTTTAAACTTCTGGAAGTTACTGATAGCTTTCAGGAGGTCAGGGATAAAATCAAAGCAGAAACCGGTGAATTGCCCATCACCATCACAACTTCTGCTCAGGAGCACGAGGCCGGAAAGAATATTAGTTTTCCCGGGTTGCGGGCAAAGCTGCGGGAAGATGACAGCCCTTACTTGATTTTATTTGGTACTGGCTGGGGTTTAACTGAAGAGATGATATCTGATTGTGATTATCTGCTGGAACCCGTTCAGGGTCCTGGAGACTTTAATCATCTTTCTGTACGAACCGCTGCTGCCATTATCATGGATAGACTTATGGCCGATAAATGGTGGCAGGGAGAATCATAAAATATCATACTTTAAATGATTTTAGCAGATTTTTTCTCAGAAAGGAGGAAATACTATGGATATTTTTGAACACATAGATAAGCAGGAGCGGCGTGAAGATATTCCAGATTTCACTCCCGGTGATACCGTAAAGCTTTTGATTAAATCCAGTGATTCCAATAGACGCGCTCAGCCCTTCGAAGGTGTGGTTATCAGGCGCAAAGGTAGTGGCAGCCGGGAAACTTTCACAGTGAGAAAGATTTCTCACGGAGTAGGTGTAGAAAGAACCTTTCCCGTTCATTCTCCCAGCCTGGAAAAAATTGAAGTTCTGCGGCGGGGAGATGTGAACAGAGCAAAACTTTATTACCTGCGTGAACGTGTGGGTAAAAAAGCCCGGGTCAAAGAAAAGCGAGGTATGCGGCCCGGTATGGCCGAAGATGTTGTTACCGCCGAAGAGATGGAAAAAGGTCCTTATGTTGAAACTGCTGAGGAAGAAGCAGCAGAATCAGAGGCTGCTGAAGCTCCAGAAGCAGGTTCTGCTGAAGAAGATAATAATGAGTAATAACTTTAATTCACAGATTGAGCTAACAGGGTGAGGGAGTAATCCTTTCACCCTTTTTTCTTTTTAACAGGAGGTGGCCGCCATTTCCCGCAAAATTAACTGGTATCCCGGACATATGGATAAAGCGCGGAGAAAAATAAGTGAAAAATTAAATATGGTTGATATGGTGCTGGAATTAAGAGATGCTCGTATTCCCTTTTCCAGCAGCAATCCTCAGCTGAAAGAAATGCTGGATAATCAGGAACTGCTGGTGGTTTTAAACAAAAAAGATCTGGCTCAACCCCGGGAGACCAAAAAGTGGATTGAAGTTATTGGCAAATCCTATCCAGCTGCTGCCTGTAACTCCAAAACCGGAAAAGGAAGCAGTGAGATTGTTAATAAAATTGAGGAGTTAGGTAGACAGCTGGCCGAAAAGCGCCGGGAAAAAGGAATTGCTGCTCGAGAAGTAAGGGTTATGGTAGTAGGTGTGCCCAATTGTGGCAAATCCAGTTTAATTAACTCTTTATCAAAAAGAAGCGGTGCTAAAACCGGTAAAAAGCCGGGAGTTACCAGAGGTCAGCAGTGGATCAAAGTAGCAGAAAATATTAAAATTATGGATACACCCGGTTTGCTATGGCCCGATATTGAAGATAGAGAACAGGGTTTAAAGCTGGCTATGTGCGGCTCTGTTAAACCGGAAGTTGTAGATACAGTACTTTTATCATGTCGACTGCTGGATTATCTGCGGGAGATCAATCCTTCTGCTATTGAAAAAAGATATGATGTAAAAATACACGGTGAGGAACATAGCTATGACCTGATGGCAGATATTGGCCGCCAGAGAGGCTGTCTGCAGAGTGGCGGTAGAGTTGACCGCAATCGAGCTGGCAGTATTGTGATTAGAGAGTTTCAGGAAGGAAAATTGGGACGGGCCACTCTGGAAACTGTGGAGGATTTTGCTGATGAAGAAGATTGATACGGAAAGATATACGATTTCTGAGTTAAAGGAAAAGCTTAAAGGGTATAACCCTTCTTCTGAACTGGTGGAGGATTTACGTCAGGACAGCAGAAAAGGTGTGCAGAAAATTGCCGATCGCCTGGAAAGAAGACTGGAAAAAGAAAAAAACCGCCGGGAACGCTGGCAAAAAAGAGGTGAGCTGCGACGGAATCTGCGAGAATCCGGTTACAGGTTAATCTGTGGTCTGGATGAGGCGGGCCGCGGTGCCCTGGCCGGGCCGGTGGCCGCCGGCGCAGTAATTCTGCCCGATGATTGTTATATTCCTTTCCTCGATGATTCCAAGCAAATTGATCCCGTCAGACGGCGTCTGCTGGCGGCTGAAATCAAAACAAAATCTCTGCACTGGCAGGTAGAGATGGTTTCGGCGGTGGAAATTGATAGAACCAATATTTTACAGACGACCAAACTGGCCATGCTGCGGGCGGTTAGGAAACTGCCCGTTGAGACTGATTATTTATTAATTGATGGACAGATTCAGCTTGATAGTTTCTCCCGGGCCCAGCAGCATATTGCCCAGGGGGATGCCCGAATAAACAGTATAGCTGCTGCTTCCATTCTGGCCAAAGTTACCCGTGATAGTCTTATGGTTTCCTGTGCTGATTACTTTCCACCTTATAATTTTGCCAATAATATGGGATATGGAACTGCCAGACACAGAGCGGCTATTGAGAAATTTGGCCCCTGTGTACTTCATCGGCGCTCTTATAAAACGGTGAAGAATGCTGGTAAATACAGCAGGAGACAGCGCCTTCCTTTTGCTGATAAGCAGGAGAATTGTTCATAACAGAGAAGTTAATAGTAAGGCACAGGTGATATATTGTTCTTCATGGGTTGTTTTCAAAAACATAGATTTCGTTTAGGTAATAAATAGGACTGCCCTCGCGATGGCACGTCCTGTGCCATGCTCGGCTGCCAGCGTCCATGCTGTCAGGACCTATTTATTACCGATTATTTAGGCTTAAACGAGTGAAAACAACAAATATCAGAACAATATATCACCTGTGCCTACTATGGACGGCGAAAAGTAAAAAGGCAGGGATATTTTATCGCAAAATTTTTGAGAGTTTTAAAGCCATAGTGAAACAATTAAATTAGGATTTGCCTCGCGATGAAACATCCTGTTTTACGCTCGGTTCACCACGTTCATGTGGTTCGGCCCTAT
>CAYOFJ010000268.1:0-3102 GCA_964403065.1 uncultured Halanaerobiaceae bacterium
TGTTGGTTTTCTCCAGGAGGAAGAGGTAAGTAGAATATCTCAGGAGTATCCCCATGTTAATTTTGCCCACGTAGATGTAGCACATGAACCCCCAATTGATAATGTACGGGGAATGCTTTTTGCTGACCATGAAAGTTCATTCCTGACAGGTGCGCTTGCTGCTTTAGTGACTGAAAATGATAATGTAGGTTTCATTGGCGGTATAGACAGTCCTCTTATTAACAAATTTGAGGGTGGATTTGTACAGGGAGTTGAATATATAGCGGAAGAAACAGGAAGAGATATTGAAATTCAGCGTTCCTATGCAGACAGTTTCAGCGATGCTGCCCGCGGAAGAGAGATTGCTCTGGGCTTCATCGATAATGGTGCCGATGTAATTTACCATGCTGCTGGTGGTGTTGGCGAAGGTCTCTTTACCGCCGCAGAAGAAGAAGGTATTTATGCTATCGGAGTTGACTCCAATCAGAACTGGATCTCCCCCGGTAGAATTTTGGCCAGTAAGCTCAAACAGGTAGACGTTGCAGTATACAGTACTGTCGCAGATGTTATAGAAGGAGATTTTGAAGGCGGCCGCAATATAGAGTTTGATCTGGCTGTAGATGGTGTAGGAATTACACCTTTAGAAGCTGAGATTGATCCTGTTATAGAACCTGAACTTGAAGAAGAGGATAGGGAAGCTATACTGGAAATGAAAGAAGAAGTTACTGCTCAACATGCAGATAGAATTGAAGAAATTAAGCAGTTGATTATTGATGGAGAAATTGAAATAGAAGATTGGGCTGAAATAGGAAGACAATAATTATACTGTGAGATTCAGTGGTTAATTGAGATACTGCGAATAAAGTAATCCATCCAGGGCTCCATCCTTAGTCGGGTGGGGTCCTAATTTATATTTATCGAATAGACTAAAGTTTACTATATTTTTAAGTGTACCGGTTTTATAATTGAAATAAAAATTTTTATTACCTGGATATTAGGGAGGACAGCAGGTATGAGTGAAGGGAAAGACAATAATTATCTTCTGGAAATGCGGAATATTACCAAATTATTTCCGGGAGTAAAAGCCAATGATGAGGTAGATCTTTTAGTTGAAGAAGGAGAAATTCATGCTTTAGTCGGTGAGAACGGTGCAGGGAAAACTACTTTAATGAAAATTCTTTATGGCCTTTTACAGCAGGATGGAGGCAAGATTTATTACAGTGGTGAAAAAGTTGATATAGATCGCCCCCAGGATGCTATAGATTTAGGAATTGGTATGGTACATCAGCATTTTAAACTGGTAGATACTCTTACTGTGACTGAAAATATCATTTTGGGCTCTGAACCCAGATCTGGCATTTCTATTGATGAAAAAAAAGCGCGAGACCAGGTAAAAGAAATTTCACAAAGATATGGATTGAAGGTTGACCCTGAAGCAAAAATCGAGGATATATCTGTCGGTATGCAGCAGAGGGTGGAAATTATTAAAATATTGTACAGGGGAGCAGAACTTTTGGTTTTTGATGAGCCTACTGCTGTTTTGACTCCTCAGGAGATAGATGAATTATTTGAAATCTTTCGTTCGCTTAAAGAACAGGGAAAAACAATTATCTTTATTACCCATAAATTAGAAGAAGTTAAAAGAATTACTGATAGTATAACTGTATTGCGAGACGGTAAAAGTGTCGGGGCAGTTAAAACTGCCGAAGTTAGTGAAAAAGATGTGGCAGAGATGATGGTAGGACGAGAAGTGCTCTTCCGGGTGGAAAAAGAAGAGGCGAGTCCGGGAGAAGAGGTTTTAAATGTCTCTAATTTGCGGGTTAAAGATAATAGAGGCATTGAAAGAGTTAGCGAAATATCATTTTCCATAAGAGCAGGCGAAATTTTTGGCATAGCTGGTGTAGAAGGAAATGGACAGACAGAACTGGTAGAAGCGCTTACCGGTCTCCGTAAAGCGGAAGACGGCAGAGTGGAATTTAAAGGTGAAAATATCACCAATGCGGGTGCGCGTGAAATCAAAGATAAAGGTATAGGGCATATACCGGAAGACAGGCAAAAAAGAGGTCTGATCATGGATTTTGATCTGGCTGAGAATATGGTTCTGGGATATCAACATCAAAAACCTTACTCCAATATGAGCTTTATAAATTACAGTACTGTATACCAGCATGCTCAGGATCTTATTGAAGAATTTGATGTTAGAACCAGCAGCTATAGAAATTCAGCCTCTAAACTTTCGGGGGGTAACCAGCAGAAAGCTGTTATAGCCCGGGAGTTTGCTCAGGATCCCAAATTATTGATAGCATCACAACCTACCAGAGGTGTTGATGTGGGATCGATTGAATTTATTCATGAGCAGTTGATCAATAAACGAGATGAAGGTGTAGCGGTACTGCTTGTATCCGCAGAACTTTCAGAAGTTTTATCCCTCAGCGATAGGATTGGTGTGATATATGAAGGTGAAATTGTGGAAACAATGAGAGCAGATAAAACCGATGAAAGAGAATTAGGTCGATTAATGACCGGCGGAGAAAGGAAGGAGGCTAAAGCCAGTGGCTGATTTACAGTCCGGTTCTGGAGAAAGTTCACTGGCCGATGATAGACTTAAGGAAATTTTAGTTGATCTGGGCTTTTCTCTGGCTTCGATAGTCATTGCTCTTCTTGTAGGTTCAATATTTATTTTACTTGCCGGTAGATCTCCAATAGTAGCCTACGGTGCCCTATATGAAGGTGCTTTAGGTGGTACCCGGCAAATTTTAAGTACATTCTGGAGATCCACACCTTTAATTTTCACCGGTTTTGCCCTGGCAATACCTTTTAAAGCTGGTCTATTTAATATAGGAGGCGAAGGCCAGCTTTTGGTTGGTGGTTTTACAGCTGGTTTTATAGGTTTTTATTTTGAACTGCCCATGATAATTCATGCCCCCCTGGCAGTTATAGGTGGTATGGTGGCCGGTGCAATCTGGGCCTTCATACCGGCGGTTTTAAAAGCCTGGCGAGGTGCTCATGAAGTTATTGTAACTATAATGCTTAATTATGTTGCCCTGTACTTAACGATCAATTATGGAATAAACAGATATAGAACCGGTGGTAGACAGGCATTGCCAACAATACATGAAACGG
>CAYOFJ010000269.1:0-3093 GCA_964403065.1 uncultured Halanaerobiaceae bacterium
CTTCTGAATTGACATTTTCAATTATAAGTTTCCCATCTTTTTCTTTCAGGGCACTTTTTACCACAAGAATTTTACCCAGAGCCGCACTATCAATATCATCAACATTTTTCAAATCGAGGACAATTTTGTTTACATCTTTATTGAGTGCTTTATTAAACTCTTTGCGCAGCTTTTCGGCATTGATTATGTTAATAGACCCTTGAGGGATAATGCGAGCCCAATCATCATTAATCTCCGTTTTCATAGTCTTCTATTCCTCCTTTTGAATCCTGTTTTAGTTCCTTTACATAGTACTTTTTAGTTCACAGGAAATTGTACAGAGCCCGGGGCATATCTTTGGGAAGATAAACCTAATACGATCTACAAAAAATTTCAGGATCAAATAACTTTATATCTACCAATTAACAGGACTGACATGTAGATTTATGTAACTCCCTGCATATAAAGAGTTTTTAATAGCAATTTCATAAATTACCACACAAATAACTTATTCTGTCTCTGCAAATTATAAATACATCAATTCTTTAAAATATAATATCAAAAAAAATTGCATTTTGCAACTTTTTTACTACCCGAAGAAGGCTTTCTCAGAGTGTCTGAAATAAGAAGTCTTTCAAGGAGTTCTAAGCCAGAAAGTTTGATTATTTTCGTTTTAATAACCTTGACAGCAGAGCAGGTTTTTTCTATAATTTTTACTGCAGAAAGAAAAGTTAACTATTTCATAAGTAAATATAATTTAAAATCGTCCAATTTGGTGGGGTAGCCAAACCTGGTTAAGGCAGAGGGTCGCAGTCCCTCAACTGCTGGTTCAAATCCAGCCCCCACCTCCATTTTTGTTTTGGTCTTTCTGAAATTTTAATGTGACTTTTTCAAAATTTGATCTACCCCCGGAAAAGGTTCTAAGGCCCTCTGCAAAATACCCTTCACCCGGGCTATCAATATACCATAATTTGTAATCGGTACACCCATGTTATCGGCTTTTTTTATCCTGTACAAAATCTCACGTTTATTTGCCATACATCCTCCACACTGAATTATCAGCTTATAATTATTTAGATTATCTGGAAATTCCCGCCCGGTCACGTGATCAAATATGAGCTCTTCCCCGACCATCTGATTGAGCCATCGGGGGATTTTTACTGTCCCGATATCTTCGGAAGTTCGGTGATGGGTACAGGACTCTGAAATAAGCACCCTGTCTCCCTTTTGCAGCTTTTTAATTGCTTTAACCCCTTTAGTATATATCTTTAAATCACCTTTGTAACGGGCAAAAAGTATAGAAAAACCTGTCAGAGGAATGTTCTGGGGCACTTTTTCTGCCACTTTTCCAAAGACCTGAGAGTCAGTGATAACAATCTCCGGCGGATATTGTAATTTCTGCAGGGCAGTCGGCAGTTGATCTTCTTTTACAGTCACCGCCAGAGACTTGTTATCCAGTATATCTCTTATCGTCTGCACCTGAGGCAGAATCAGTCTGCCTTTGGGAGCTGCCATATCAATGGGCACTACCAGTAATACTGTATTCTGTGGATTTATAAGATCTCCTATTATCTCTGGCTCCTCAAATTCCTCGGGGGCTATAAAAACTATTTCCTTTTTAAGTTCTTCTATATTAATATTTTCTTCTGCGCTAACTTTTTTAAAGTTAATATTCGCAGTTTCCTCCAGATTCTCAAGCCCCGATAGCTTTAAATCCTGTTCTTCTTGAAATAAATCAATTTTGTTTATTGCTCCCACCACCGGAATATCACGGTCGACTAACCATTCTAAAAGCTCTTTTTCATGACTGTCAATTCCCTGCTCTGGATCCACCACCATAACAGCAAGATCAGTCCTCCGCATAACTTCTTTAGTCTTTTTAACCTTCATTTCCCCCAGGTCACCGACATCATCAATCCCGGCAGTATCTATCATAACCACAGGACCCAGGGGGTGAAGTTCCATATTTTTATAGATCGGATCAGTAGTAGTGCCGGGCACCTTCGAGGTAACAGCAAGTTCCTGATTTGTCAGAGCATTTATTAGTGTAGATTTACCTGCATTTCTACGGCCAAATATTGCAATATGAAGTCTATTGGCCTGCGGCGTTTTCTGCATCTATCTCACTCCCCATTTTTTCAGCTTTTTCCCCCAGACGGCGAAAATAATGCGGAGGATCTCCCCATTCATCCAGTCCTATTTCTTCTCCAATAGTGTTCACCCTGCTGCGCAGACATCCCCGACAATCTTCAGGCTTCTCATCAATACAGGGTTTATCCTCATATAATTTATAATCTTCTCTGTATTTTTGTGGGGTGACAATGGGCATCAAAATATTGGCTCCTGCTTTCAGGGCTTTTTCTCTTCCCCGCGGATGCAGAGCCTGAAGTGCTGTGGTAGCAGCTATATTTACATCGGGCATAAGAAGTCTAAGCAGGCTAATCATTTTTAAACTCCAATCCAGGTTTTTCTTTTTTAATTTATCTCTTGCAGTTATCTCTTCACTCAGGGGAGTGCTGGCATGAGGCACATAAGGTCCCATACCAATCATATCTATTTCATGCCGCTGGAAAAACTTGAGATCTTCTGCCAGATCTGTCTCCGTTTGTCCCGGCAGTCCAATCATAACTCCCGTTCCCACCTGAAAGCCGATATCCTTGAGATTTTTAATACATTCCAGCCTGCGGGAAAAACTGTGATTATCAGGATGTAACTGATTGTAAAGATCAGGATTGGAAGTTTCTATCCTGAGCAAATAACGATGGGCTCCGGCCTCAAACCAGCGTCGATAAGTTTCTTCGCTCTGTTCACCCAGTGATAGCGTTATCCCCAATTCACCACCGCTTAAATCTTTTATTTTATAAATTAGATTTTCAATAAACTCTGTATATTCTTCATTTTGCTGTTCTCCAGACTGTAAAACAAGTGAACCATAGCGATTTTCGTGAACCCATTTTGCTGTGGATAAAATTTCATCTTCACTCATTTCATATCGGCTCAGCTCCTGATTATCCTTTCTAATTCCACAGTACAAACAATTTTTTTGGCAGTAGTTGCTGAACTCAATTATCCCCCGAAAGTAAACTTTTTTGCCCACATGCTGAGACTTTTTCC
>CAYOFJ010000270.1:0-3066 GCA_964403065.1 uncultured Halanaerobiaceae bacterium
GGATCAGAGTGAGCAATCAGGTAACTGAAAATTTTGTTGTTTCCAATTATCATAAAGCTAGAAATCTTTTTGGCAATCTAGATAAAAATATCAAAATAATTGAAGATAAACTCGATGTTCAGTTAATCGCCAGGGGAAGTGAGATAAAAATTGAAGGTGAAGAGCCTAGAGTTGATCTAGCTCGCCGAGCTTTAGAAGAAATGACAAAACTGATTGAAGAAGGAGATACCATTTCAGATCGCCAGGTAAAATATATTATTGAGCTTTTGCAAAAAGACAGTGATATTAATTTTTCTAATATATTTAATGAAGTAATTCAGGTTAACCACAAAGGAAGAGAAATCAAACCTCAAACTGTAGGCCAAAAAATGTATATTGAGGCCATGAAAAGATCAGATATTGTCTTTTCTATTGGTCCTGCTGGAACGGGAAAGACTTACCTTGCTGTGGTTATGGCTGTAAAAAATTTGCTTAATCACAGAGTAGATAGAATAGTTTTGACTCGTCCGGCTATAGAAGCAGGGGAAGAGCTAGGATTTTTACCGGGGGATATGCAGGATAAAGTTGATCCTTATTTGCGTCCTCTATATGACTCGCTTTTTGATGTTCTGGGTCCAGAGAAGGTGAAAGAATATCTAGAGAAAGATATAATTGAGGTGGCTCCTCTGGCGTATATGCGGGGCAGGACTCTTGATGATTCCTTTATTATTTTAGATGAGGCACAAAATACTACCACCGAACAGATGAAGATGATGCTGACCAGGATTGGTTTCAACTCTCGGGCGGTAATTACCGGAGACATTACCCAAATTGATTTGCCTTACAGTGAAACTTCTGGTTTAGGAGAAGTAGAAAATATTCTTAAAGGTATAGAGGGAATAGATTTTATTTATCTGGATGAGACTGATGTAGTAAGACATAATTTGGTGCGTAAAATCATTACCGCTTATGAGGAAAGTGAAAAAACTGATAGTTAAAATCAAGGTGCTGTTAATTAATAAAAGGGTGAATATTCTATAATGAGTGGTTTAAAAGACCAATTGCGAAATTTTTTCGATAAATTTCCCGGTTTGGCCGGGCTGGATCCACAGGTGCGCAAAATAGTTATAGGTGTAATTTTTTGTCTAATTATGCTGCTGATATTGACTGTTAATATCCTGCCTATGACTGCTGAGTTTGAAGAAGGTGAACCCAGCCCAGCTGAGGTTTCTTCACCAAGGGATATTACAATACTGGATGAAGAGAGCACAGAAACCAGGCGTCAGCTGGCCCTTGCCAATATGGATCCTGTTTATTCTGAAAATATTTCTGCTCTGGAGATAACTCAGAGCAGTATAAATGGGGTTTTCTCTGAACTGCAGGAAACCTGGCCCCCTGCAGACAAAAATGAACTGGACAATATTTTGAATGAGTATGGTGTTATCCTCACTGAAGAAGAAAAAGATTATTTGTTCAATTTATCTGAGACTGAACTTTTAGATTATCAGCAGCAGAGTGAGGAAACACTGGGAAATCTATATTTAGGTCCCGTGCAGGAAGATGATCTGGAAGCTGCAGAAACAAGGCTTACTGCATATTTAGAAGAACAGGAATATTCTGAACTTGCAATCGGGCTTTTAGGTTCTATTATAAAAGCTAATCTTACTCCCAATTTAGTTTTAGATGAAGAAGCTACGCAAGCACGCCAGGAAGAAGTCCTGGCGGGGGTTGAACCTGTTTATACTTCATTTTCTCGGGGAGAGGTTATAGTAGAAGAAGGTGAGATAATATCACATAATCAGTTTAATGCTCTGGAGGAACTGGATATTAGTGCTTCAGAGGTAGGCTGGTTTCAGATTACAGGAACGGTAATTTATTTTATAATTTTAACTATGGTCATGGTTTATTATTTCAAAAATCACCTTTCGTCTATATGGAAAAAAAACAATAAACTTTATTTGCTAGAATTTCTGACGATTATTGTGTTTATGATTGCCTGGATTTTAACACTTTTTGATTTTGCTTATATATATTATCTGGTTCCAGTAGGTATGTTGTCTGTGCTGGTAACAATTTTGCTTTCTACTGCCCCGGCCGTTATAGTAACAGTATATGTTTCTTTGCTGCTGCCGCTTTTATTTGGTAATAATTTTAATCTGGCTGTAGTTGCGTTTATTTCAGGCATGGTGGGCTGTTATAGTGTGACAGAAATAGATCAACGGAGTGATTTGGTTAAAGCGGGGTTTAATATAAGTGGGGTTTTAATATTTGCGGTCATAATGTTGAGTTTTATTAGGCCGGCTCATACTATGTTTGATCTCGTAATAATAGCAGGAATAGGTGCATTAAATGGATTGCTGGTGGCTATTCTGGCCAATGGGCTCTTACCATATCTGGAAAATATGTTTAATCTCACTTCTGCAGTAAAGTTACTGGAACTCTCTAATCCCAATCAACCTTTATTAAAACGTTTATTGGTGGAGGCTCCAGGAACTTATCATCACAGTATGGTTGTAGGAAATTTAGCTGAAACAGCCGCAGATAAAATTGGTGCGGATGCTTTACTTACGCGAGTGGGAGCATATTACCATGACATAGGGAAATTAAAACGACCTTATTTCTTTTCTGATAATCAATTTGGTGGTAATAATCCCCATGATGATATCAATCCCAATTTGAGTTCTCTTATAATTAAGGCACATGTTAAAGATGGAGTTAAAATGGCTGAGAACCATGACCTGCCGGAGGCAGTAATAAATTTGATTGAGCAGCATCAGGGAACTAATTTAATTTCCTATTTTTATCAGGAAGCAATACACAATGATGACCATTCAGTTGCTGAAGAATCAGATTTTAGATATGAAGGACCTAAGCCACAAAGTCGGGAAGCAGCAATATTGATGCTGGCTGATATTGTGGAAGCAGCTATTCGCTCCAAAAATTTTGATAAAACCAATCCTAATCGCATAGAAAATGTTGTCCGTGGTCTCATTAGAGAGAAACTGCTGGAAAATCAGCTTGATCAATCAGATCTGACTTTAAAAGAACTTAATACGATAGCCGAGAGTTTTTCCACTATACTAACTG
>CAYOFJ010000271.1:0-3058 GCA_964403065.1 uncultured Halanaerobiaceae bacterium
AACTCTATCATCTACAAGGCCACCTCCGAGTATTCTTTTTCCGCAGAGCAGTTCTGGCAGTTCTGTTCATCCTGGCAAATTCTGTCTCGATAGGAGCAGTAGTGCATGTTATTCAGCTTAGCCATCAATTCTTTAGAGTTCATCTATTTCACCTCCAGATAAGTTATAATTTTGAGGGAGATGGTCCCTCCACTGGACAGAGGGGCCATCTCCCGGTGGTAAAAGCTATTAAATTTCTAACTGTAAACTCACACTGCACGCTGCCATATCTCTCGAAAAATTTCAGGGACACTTTTCTGTCGAGATACTTCGAAATCTTCACCGGCAAACTTTACTCTATAATTAGAACCTGATTTCTTGTAGCGAAATATCAGCTCTTCTCTACCCAGATACTTAAAGTATTCATTCACGAAGCAAAAGCTCAAAAGAAGTTTCTTTTCACCGGGAGGCAAGTTTATCAATATCATCATAGGTATAGTCTCTATCCATCCTGTCGCTTATGGTAAACTCTCTCAGCGATTTCTTGTGGCTATAACTGGAATTTAAATTCTCAGAAGAAGCTGTGTAGCAGTAATCGCCACCATGAGGGCAGTATTTGCATTCATCTACATCCATGGACTTCCTGTCATCGAAGATACTGCATCGAGCCTCACAGCAGGGAGCATCTACGGTGCAGTGATCACATTTTTCCCTGAGAGTGGTTGCTGAAAAGAATCGCACCTCGTTCTCTGCTGCCATGCTCTTATAAGCCATAGTATTCTCGCTTACAGCGTTAAACTTACCTCCTTTAGCTCCGTCAGATTCGGGAACATCACGATACTCTCTGGAAACTTTCATTTTGTATGACCTCCTTTGTAAGTTTTTGATTATGGCAGAAGATTTTAACCTGCGCAGGCCCATCTGCCGAAGGCCGAAAAAAGTCTTTGGACTGAGTGAAAGTTTTTAGTTGAAAGAAATAAAAAAAGCGGACCACCTCATCTGGATAAAAGATTCACCAGGGAGACGGCCCGCAGTTAGAGAGTATTTAATTTTAGTTTTACTTTAACCTTATCCTAAGAGTTCTGACAGTGTCTGCATTCAGGTTTTCCATCGATCATTTCATGTTCATCCCTAATTTCATTACATCCAGGATAGTAGATGACAGGGATCTGAGCTGAAAGGATTTGAGCATTTGCGTATTTCTTCTCGTCAAAGTCTGAATTGGCAGGCTCGGAAGACATAGAGTTCACCTCCTCCTAGTTAAATTAGTTCTGTGGAGCTGGTAAAATGTTTGAGCAAATTAAGTTTTTCTATTATTTCAAAACTCCTAACTCCGATACTTCTCCTATTATTTTGGGGATAATACCGGGTATGTCATTATCATATTGGTCCACAAGTCATCTATTCATTCCTAGTATTTATTGCCTTTTATCCATCCATTACTCGCTCCCAGTGGGAGCTGATGAAGTAATTCTCCTGGAAGTATAATACCCCTTGGATCATTGATGAATTATACGAGAGGGGCTGTGAAGGCAATTGAAGCCTGCAATATCGCTCCTGAAGCCTTCTGAATTAAGTGGTCTGAAGTGGTTTTTAGGTGGCAGTTTATTACAAATAGACAGTTCATTCCAAATAAAAAATCACCCACAGGAGAATCTATCTTCCCGTAGATGAGGGGGGAGGGTCTAAAAGCTAAAACCGAAAAAGACAATCAATGGGAGCATTCTATAAAAAATTCATGGTATCGCAGAGCCCTTATGAGTTTTCGCTGTGCAATGGTTAAAGGATAGTATATTTACAAAAAAAGGTTCTTCTCCATTTCAGTTGGTCAAAAGTTAGGTTTTACCAGGAAAAGCCTGTTTAATCTTAAGTTCAAAATACCTGATATCATGGTAACCAAAGGCTGATCTTTTAATCTCTTTTATCTTATTATTGATTCCTTCTAATTTTGAATTGTGGATTGGATACTTTGAATAAGTCACAATCCCGTCCATATAATTCTTTAGAGTGGAAATGAATCTATTCAGTGGTTTTAAAGATGCTTCTTTAGCCAGCTGGAAGAAATTCTTTATTCTCTCTCTTATAGGTGACGAACTTCTTCTGTTGAATATTTCTTTCAGTACATCTTTGAGAATGCAGGTTTTATTGAGGTTTTTGTTTATTTCTAGAAGTTCGTCTAAATGTTTTTTCTGTTCATCGCTGAGATTTTTTCTGTTCTTCAAAAGCAGCCATCTTGATCCTTTAATTAGCTGTTTATGGTCCTGTTTTTTCTTTTGTTCGGATCTTCTAACTTCATCAATTACCCTGGAATATTTGGCAATTATATGGAATTTATCATGAACAATATCTGCATTAGAGCAGTGTTTGTTTACTGCTTTTATATAGGGATCCCACATGTCCATAGCTACCGCTTTAACTTTTTGTTTGCTTTTTTCAGGCATACTGGAGAAAAATTTATCCAAAGTCCTAAAGCTTCTGCCCTGACCGACCCAGATCACTCTGGAGGTGACATAATCGGCTACAATGGTAAGATATTTGTGAAATTTGCCGAAAGTGACTTCATCAACCATTAAAAAACCAGAATGTTCATAATCAATATCACCATATTTTTCTTCTAAAAATTTCTTGTCTATACTTTTTACAGTCTTCCAGTCCAGTTTGAATTCCTTTGCTGCCTCTAAAACACTGGTTTTTTCACAGAAGGAGAACACTTTTTGAGCCATTCTATCGGTAATTGCTGGGCCTCCTGGAGACTTAATGCCCAGTTTTTCAACTCTGTAGCTGTCACACTTAGGACATTTAATCTTTCGGTAGTGAAGTGTAACCATCGTGGACAAAGATCCGATCGGTAAATCTCGTAATTTACGCTTATGCCAGGAGTGAATGCTTTCATCTTCACTCTTACATTCATGACAAATAGGGTTGTGTCGTTCATCTGGTCGAAGCTCTATATGATAGGCTTTTTCACCAAGCTTAGAGTTATGTTCAATAACAATATCCTCAACCACCAGTCGACAAAAGGGGTAAATCGATGTTATAATATTAGTGGACATCGGTTTTGAATGCCTCCTTTTGTTGG
>CAYOFJ010000272.1:0-3035 GCA_964403065.1 uncultured Halanaerobiaceae bacterium
ATTTTAATTTAATAAAAAATTTTATAGATAAAAATGAATGATATAACAAACACAAAGTGGGAGGGCTAATATGAAACTGGAACTTGGGAAAATTAACATTAATGAAGTGGAATTTGATTCGGAAAATAGAATTGAAGATAAAAAATTAATAATTAATAAAGATGGGTTGTGGGAGAAAGTAAAAGAAGACCACAGAATTAAGTCGATTGATTTTGATATTGTGAGGCCTGGAGATAAAACCAGAATAATTCCCGTAAAAGATGTTATAGAACCCCGATGTAAAGTAGAGGGGGGGCAAATGTTCCCCGGGTTTTTAGGATCTGATGAATTAGTGGGTTCCGGTAAAACGATGGCTCTGGCTAACACTGCCGTGGTTACAACCGGGGATGTAGTAGGTTATCAGGAAGGAATAATAGATATGTCAGGACCTGGAGCAGAATATACCCCATTTTCAAATACAATTAATATAGTTTTAGATTGTGAAGTTGAAGATGATATTAAGGATCATGAACATGAAGAAGTTTTAAGACTTTTAGGGCTTACAGCTGCTCAATATATCGGTCAGGCAGCCAGAGGGGTTGAGCCCGATGAAACCATCGAATATGAGCATAAACCTTTATTAGAAGCCTGTGCTATGAATGGTGGTTTAACCAATGTTGGGTATATTTATATGCTTCAGAGTCAGGGACTTTTACACGATACCTATGTTTATTCTGTTGATGCCAAAGAAATTTTGCCCACAACAATTTCACCTACTGAAGTTATGGATGGAGCTATAGTAAGTGGTAATTGTGTTTCGGCCTGTGACAAAAATACTACTTATTTTCACCAGAACAATCCTATTATTGAAGAACTGTATAATAAACATGGAGAGGAAATAAATTTTGTGGGAACTATTATTACCAATGAAAATGTAACCCTGGCCGATAAAGAAAGATCCTCCAGTTATGTTGCCAGACTGGCGGAAAGAATAGGTTTAGAAGCAGCAATTATTTCTGAAGAAGGTTTTGGTAATCCTGACGCTGACTTGATAATGAACTGCAAAAAATTGGAAGATAAAGGTATTGATACTGTACTGGTTACTGACGAATTTGCAGGCAGAGATGGTGCTTCACAATCACTGGCTGATTCCACCCCGGAAGCTGATGCTGTGATTTCTGCTGGCAATGCCAATGAAGTTATTGAACTTCCTGCTATGGATAAAGTTATAGGTCGAGAAGAATTTGCCAATAGTATGGCAGGGGGCTTTGATGGTAGCTTGCGTGATGATGGCAGTATAGAAATTGAAATACAGGCTATAATTGGCGCTACCAACGAATTAGGTTTCACAAATCTTACCGCCAGAGAATTTTAACAGAAGAAATAGAAGGAGGTTTTAAATTTGAGTGAAGTCAAAGTTGTACATTATCTAAATCAGTTTTTTGGTCAGATCGGCGGAGAAGAAGCTGCTGACACCCCTCCAACTTTAAAATCCGGGGCAGTAGGCCCGGCAGGTGCCCTGGAAAATATGTTAGGCAGTGACTACGAAGTCGTTAATACAATTATTTGTGGTGATGGCTATTTTAATGAGAATAAGCAAGATGCTCTGACTGAGATGAAAGAAATGTTAACAGATATTAAGCCAGACATTTTAATAGCTGGTCCAGCATTTAATGCCGGACGTTATGGCATGGCCTGTGGGGCAATGGCAGAATTAGCTCAGGAACTTGATATTCCAACTATTTCCGGCATATACCCAGAAAATCCTGGTTATGACATGTATAAACAATATGCCTTTTTCGTAGAAACTTCTGATTCTGCTGCCGGAATGAGAGATGCTCTACCCCAGATGGCGGAACTGACCAAAAAATATATTGAAACAGAGGGAGAACCAGGAAGACCGGAAGAAGCTGGGTATCTACCAAGAGGAATCAGGAAAAATTTATTTGCCGAAAAAAGAGGTGCCCGCAGAGCAGTTGAAATGTTGCTAAAGAAAATTGAAGGAGAGGAATATACTTCTGAATATCCCATGCCCAGTTTTGACCAGGCTGAACCTGCTGCAGCTATTAAAGATTTAAAAGATGCTAAAATTGCTCTGGTTACTTCTGGGGGAATAGTGCCAAACGGGAATCCTGATAAGATTGAATCTTCCAGTGCCTCTAAATATGGCAGATATAAGCTGGCCAATTACGATGATTTAACTTCTGATAGTCATGAAACTGCCCACGGTGGATATGATCCTGTTTTTGCCGATGAAGATGCTGATTGTGTGCTTCCTGTTGATGTAATGCGTGATTTGGAAAAAGAGGGAAGAATTGGAGAACTTCATCAGTATTTTTACACTACTGTGGGTAATGGAACTTCTGTAGCTAATGCCAGAAATTTTGCCCAGGAAATTGCGGAGGAACTAAAAAATGATGGAGTTCAGGCTGTAATTTTGACTTCCACCTGAGGAACATGTACTCGTTGCGGTGCAACGATGGTGAAAGAGCTGGAAAAAGTTGGTCTGACGACTGTTCATATAGCTTCCATAGTTCCTATTTCAAAAACTGTAGGTGCAAATAGAATTGTTCCAGCAGTTGCTATCCCTCATCCCCTGGGTGACCCTAAACTCGATGAGGATGATGAAAAGCATAAAAGACGAGAAATTGTAGAGAGGGCATTGAAAGCATTAGAAACTGAGGTGGAAGAGCAGACTATCTTCAGCACTCTTTAGCATATCATAGCATTTTATTAACAGATAGAGAAGCGGCCATTTTATATTTTGGAGAGTATAGGCAGAAGGGGGAAACCCCTTCTGTCTTTTTTTATAGAGAAGGATTTGAAATTAATTCCCGGAAGTATTATTTTGGAGGGAGATAAATATTATGAAAACCATTGATTACGAAAAATATCTGGATAAATATGAAGAAACCACTGGTTTATATCCGGACTCTTTACAAAAACTGGGGGATAAATATCATAAAAAAGGATATTTAAGTAAAGAAGAACTTTATGAACTGGCCCATTTAAATTCTACTCGTAGTTCTTATCATGTGAAAAAAAATCCTGAATCT
>CAYOFJ010000273.1:0-3032 GCA_964403065.1 uncultured Halanaerobiaceae bacterium
AGAAAACATGCTAGAGCTATTAGAATAACTCCTGAAGATCCCATAAATATTCCCCCTTTTATAGGTTATGTGGAAAGATTTATTTCTTTACTCTATTATAAAGGAAACGAAATAATAATTCAAGTATCGAAATATACATATTTCAATCTATTGCAATAATATTATAATTATTTGTATAAAATTTATTATTAATTATTTTCTGAATCAAAAGCAGGATAATAAAACACTATATGGAAATATTTAATTACACAGGCTGCTGCTGTGCTGAAAGTGATAGAAATGAAAACGGCGGCAGTTTTGGGAAAAATTGCAGGGGAGTGTATAGTATACAACTATATTACACCAGGGGGGTTATTAATGAAGGGGATAAATGGAAAAATTTTAAAAGTTGATCTCAGCAGCCAGGATTACACAGTCGATGAACATGGGGGGAAGTTTTACAGGAAGTATATAGGTGGTAGAGGAATTGCACTATATTATATGCATAAGGAGCTTGATCCCGGGGTTCAACCTTATTCACCCGATAACATGTTGGTGTTTGCCGGCAGTATTTTAGTTGGAGCTCAGGGACCGGCCATTCCGCGGTTGACTGTATGTGGTAAATCACCTTTAACAGGAGGATTTGGTGAAAGTGAAGCAGGGGGATTTTGGGCCCCTGAATTGAAACAGGCCGGTTTTGATGCAGTAGTGGTTACTGGAAAAGCTGAACATCCGGTATATTTATGGATAAAAGATGGCGAGCTGGAATTCAAAGATGCCCGCAAATTATGGGGAGAAGTCACCGGGAAAGTTCAGGAGACTATCAGGGAAGATTTAGGTGATGAAAGAATTCATGTAGCTCAGATTGGTCCCGGAGCTGAGAATCAAGTTAGGTATGGGAATATTACAAATAAACTGGGCCATTTTAACGGGCGTTGTGGTCTGGGAGCTGTTATGGGTTCAAAAAATTTAAAGGCTCTAGCAGTCAGGGGCACTCAGGGAATAGAGCTGGCTGATAAAGAAAGAGTGCTGGAGATAAATCGCTGGACGGCCAAAGAAGGCATGGAAATTCCGGTGGGAAAAAGCCTGCATGAATCGGGAACCTGGAGTGCCACAAGGGGCAATCAGGAAGCCGGAGCACTGCCCACTAAAAATTGGGAGAAAAGCCAATTTGATGGTGTGGATGAAATTGACACAGAAAGCTGGCAAAATTCCTATGCCAAAGAGGGTCGAGGCTGTTTTGCCTGTCCTATTAGGTGTAAAAGAGTAGTTGAGGTAGATGAAGATGATATTCAGGTGGATCCCAAATATGGTGGTCCCGAATATGAAACTGTAGGCTCTCTGGGCTCACTGCTGGAAGTGGACAGCAAAAAGGTTATTGCTAAAGCCAATGAACTCTGTAATAAATATACTATAGACACGATTTCTGCCGGTATGAGTATTGCTTTTGCCATGAATTGTTATGAAAATGGCCTGCTTAGCAAAGAAGACTGTGATGGTCTGGAGCTGGAATTTGGCAATGAAGAAGCAGTACTGCCCATGATTAAAAAGATTGCCAGGCGAGAAGGAATAGGGGACTTGCTGGCAGAAGGGACAGTAATTGCAGCCCAGAAACTGGGGCAGGGAGCAGAAGAATATGTTTATGAAGTGAAAGGTCAGGAAGTTCCTATGCATGATCCCCGGGTCAAAACAGGAGTGGGAATGCAGTACGCACTGGCAAATTACGGGGCAGATCATATGAAAGCCCCTCATGATACTGATTTCACCAGAGAGGATAGTTATGGGCTGCAGTCATTGAAACCTATTGGATTATATGATACGGTTGATCCCCTGGCACTAGATGCAGAAAAGGTGCGTTTATTCTATAATTTAGAAGTTTACTGGACTCTGATAGATATCACAGGCTGCTGTTGTTTTGGCTATGTTCCCAGTGGTCCTGTTTCTCTGGAAAAGATGCTGGATTTAATTAAAGCAGTTACGGGAGAATATATAAGTCTAAAAGAGCTTATGGATGCGGCGGAAAGAAGTATTGATATGGCTCGTGTCCTTAATAATAAGGTAGGATTTACTACAGAAGATGATGATCTGCCTGAAAAGTTTTTTGAAGAATTTGCGGATGGTATAAATAAAGGCGAAAAAGCTATTGATAAAGATGATTTCTATGAAGCAGTAGAGCTTTATTACGAAATGATGGGCTGGGACCCTAAAACAGCGGAACCTAAAAAGGCTAAGCTGGCCAAAATGGGTATAGATTGGATCAGAAAGGATGATTGAGGAGAGATAATCATGAAGGTGAGTGTCAGATTATTTGGGCATTTGAAAGATTACAGGCCCCAAAACAACAAAGAATTCGAGCTAGAATTAAAAGAGGGTAGTCAGCTGGAAGATTTAGTTGATGAATTAGGGATTCCCAGGAATGAATTGAAGTATTCTTTATTGCTGGTAAATGGTAATCAGGTAGACCTTAATAAAAAACTGCATAACCATGATATAATTAGCTTTGCTTCAGTTATTGAGGGTGGTTAAATTTTAAGTATTGGTATTTCCGGACGCTTTCCACTTAATAAATTAATGGTTACTATAAATATAATATTTGATGGGAATATACAGCCACAAAACTTCTATTAATTGCCAGCTATGAAGTTATATCATACTGAAAAATTTTCAGCCTGTATCATCCTCGGGGCTCAAAAATTTAATCGCTGAAATTTACAGGGGGCATAAATCCGCCCCCATTTCTTTGTATTTTTGGCACTTCTCCCAAATCAATTGATTGAATCTTGTTTTAGCATCTCTTCTTCAACAACTGTTCTGGAGAAGAAATCATATTTTTATAAATTTTTCCAGACCGCTGTTAAAAACTGTAGTGAGTTAGATTGGAGGCAAAAATGATAAATTTACGCGGTATATTTAATCCCGGGGTTTACCATGGACCCGGGCGAGGACAAAATTTTTTCGAATGCTGGTATTATAAAATAGCAGATAAATAAGGGGAGAAGGTATGCGCAATAATTCCAGCCATTTATATAAACAAAAATGATGAGGAAAGATCT
>CAYOFJ010000274.1:0-3022 GCA_964403065.1 uncultured Halanaerobiaceae bacterium
TGAGCTTGCGCTCAGCCCGGCACATCCTGAGCCGGGGACACGATTTTTTGGCCAAGTTACTGTCCCTGAATTTGAAAAATTTCCAGTATCACAATAATTGTTTGTCGAGAAGAACCTAATTGCTTAGATATATTCCTATAACTATGATACGATAATAAGCCGGTGATGTCCAGCACATAGAAGTGATTTGCTGAAAATTTACCGCAAAAATTCAAAAATAATTTATTCTTTTCTCGAGTATACAATTGAACCATTTCTGCAAATAAATATCGCATAATTATTGTAAAAAAATTTTAAATACTATATAATTATAGTAACCCTGGCGAAAGGAAGTGGGGGGAGGGGAAAAACAGTGAAGAAAATAAAATTATATGAAAACATGTGGAAAAAGATGATTAATTTCATAAATATCATAAATACCTGCTCAAAACTTGATAGATACTATTTAACATTAATTGAAACTCTCAGAAATTATATCCCCTATGATTCCGCTCATCTCATTAGTTATGATGAACAGCAGGATATATCTAATATTATTGCTGTGGATATACAGGAAAAAACTATCGAGAATTACCGGGAAAATTTCCAGAAGCTTGATCCCATCAAAATCAACTATTTTAATCAACCCCAGGCCATAAAAAGCACCTTATTGTTCGATTACAACAAATGGACAACAACCAACTATTTTGAAAATTTTCTTAATATTAATGATTTTTATTACCTCTGCGGTATTGATATTCACAGCCACCGGAAAATACTAATTACTATTTCACTTATACGCAGCAAAAATAATACCGATTTTACCACTCCGGAAATGCTGTTTCTCAATCGTATTAGCCCCAGCATCAGCAGTCATATTAATCTGCTAAAAAAATTATCTCCGGCCAGACAAAACCAGAAAAGTTTTGCAGCCAAAACCGATGATTTGAATTTCACCGCCCGGGAAAAAGAAATAGCTCTGCTGGTTAAATCCGGCCTCTCAAATCGGGAAATAAGTATAGAACTGCTGATCTCTGTTAACACAGTAAAAAAACACCTGCAAAATATTTACAACAAAAGCGAAGTAAGAAATAAACGAGCACTTGTAGCAAAACTATACGAGATATAATTGAGGAAATTTAACCTGAGTATAATTCTTTAAAAATTTCAGTCAGATTTGCTTTTAACCAAAGAGATAAATTCCCCCACAACATAGGGGTCAAACTGTGAACCCGCATTTTCCTGCAATTCCTGTCTAGCCTCTTCTTCACTTTTCTCCGGACTATAACTTCTTTCACTGGTCATAACATCATAAGCATCCACAACCATAAAGATTCTGGCCAGCAGGGGAATATCTTCTCCCTTCAGCCCCCGGGGATAACCGCTGCCATCCCAGTGCTCATGATGGCTGTAAACTTTATCTGCAATATGAGCAAATTTATCAGTACCCAGGGCCAGCCTGTATCCTTTTTCCGGGTGCTTTTTAATTAAACTCCACTCTTTTTTGTTTAACTCCTCAGGTTTTTTTAATATTTTTTCCGGTATATATATTTTGCCAATATCGTGTAATTGAGCAAGCAGGGCCAGGTCTTCCAGCTGATATTCCTGCAGCCCAATATATTTTCCCAGTTCTTCCAGACAGTTGGTAACTCTAACTATATGCCCCTCGGTTTCATCACTTTTCTGAGATAGATGCTTTATCATGGCTGAAATCATTAATTGTTCACTGCTGCTGGCTTTATTATGTTTATGCATGTACATATTCTCATCAGCCAGGATCAGGATTTGATTTAAATCCTCTTCCGGTTTTACCTTAGTGGAAATTCCCATCCCCAGGGAAATGGGAATTTTATCTTCCACCGTTTCCCGGCAGAGTTCCTCAATTCTAGTGCCAATTTTTTTCGCCTGCTCTCTAGTTGTCTGGGGCAGCATTATTATAAACTCATCACCACCCCAGCGGGCTATAATATCCTCCCCGCGCACAGAATTTTGCAGAATATCTGCTGTACTTGTTAGAAGCTTGTCTCCATACATGTGGCCAAATCCATCATTGACCAGCTTTAAGCCATTAACATCCAGCATAATAAAGCTTATAGGAAGCTGTCTGTCAGTATCCAGGCGCTCCATCTCCTTTTGAAAAAAGCGCCTGTTATATAAAGAAGTAAGAGGGTCCTGATAGGAAGTATTTTTTCTCTGTTCCTGCCTTTCTTTGTTCAATATCAACATAGATAGTTTATTGCCGACTGAGTTTAGAAATTGTCTATCAATTTTACTCAGTCTAACTTTTGCCTCTGAATTTTCTGTTTCCCTTTCTGCTTTTGTCTCTTTATATATTCTTAACTCGCCAAAAGGACTGTTGTTAAATTTAACAGCAATCGCCGGTGGTGTATTATCTTCCAAATTACTGCTGCCATTACTGTCAGCTACCAGCCCCCCATAAGTTATTACAACCCGGACATCTGTTTTTTCCTTCCAGACACTATTTATTATTTCAGCGGACTCCTGTAATATTTTCTGCAGATTTATCTCTTCCTCTAAAAACAGGAGAGTAATGTTATACAGAATTTTCAGCTCTTTCAGCTCTCTGTAAAGCTCTTCATGTTTTTTTGTCACCGGAAATCCCCCCTTCATGGGGACAACTTTAATTTTAGTAACTTCTCCAAAATAGTTGGCTGCACCTGGTTTTTATATATATAGGTTTAGCTTTCGGCCAAAATATCGCTTCCTTCGAAAACTCATCCATCAAAAAATTATAATGCTAACTTCATTATACAATTTTAATGCACAAAAAGATACTACCCAATAGTATTATTTTTGTTAAAATTCTAATTAAATTTCCTGCCTTCTATTTTTCAACTGTCAGAAATTCTCTTAGCTGTAGATAAATATATAAGAATTAATTTGAACAATCCATAAAAATTACGGCACCTATAAAACCAGACAGGTTCGGAAGTAAAAAGCCAAAATCAGGAATTCTATAGGAGGGTAATAGGAGGAGGTCGGTAGGTTGGAAAGCCAACCTACCGACCTCCTCCTATCCTGC
>CAYOFJ010000275.1:0-3019 GCA_964403065.1 uncultured Halanaerobiaceae bacterium
AGTCATCAAAAATTATGGCATCCTTTCTCTGCACCTCACCGATAATTTCCAGCACACTGGCTGTTTCACCATGTCCCTCTCTTTTTTTATCACCGATAGCCACGGGCAGCTGCAGATAGTCACCGTATTTTCTTACTTCTTTGGCAAAACCAGCATCGGGAGATACCACCACGGCATTATCCAGGTTTAAATTACGCTTAAAATATTCACACAGGATAGGTCGGGCAAACAGGTGGTCAACAGGTTTTTTGAAAAAACCCTGTATCTGAGCGCTATGAAGATCCATGGTTACAACTCTGTCGGCTCCGGCCTGCTCGATACTTTCCGCACACACCCGTCCTCTAATGGAAACCCGCGGTTCATCCTTTTTATCACCCTGAGCATAGCCAAAGTAAGGAATAACTGCCGTAACCGAATGAACACTGGCCCGCTGAAAGGCATCAAGCCAGAAAAGGATTTCCGTAAACTCTCGATTGGGATTGAGACCGATAGGCTGAATCAAATATACATCTTTATCCCGGACAGATTCTTTACATTTAACATATAAATTTCCCTCGGTGAAGGTGAAAACTTCTGAATTGCCCATCTTGATATCCAGATAACTGCAGATTTTCTCAGCAAACTTTTCCCCACTGCTCCCGGGAAATATTTTAGTTACACTGGAAGCAATCATTTGATCTCCCCCTTATTTCAGATAAAATTATTTTGCTAGAGGTCCCGCATGGCTTCAGTCCCACCATCAAAGCGTCGACAAAGATGTTTAAAGCATATGACAGCCGCTATTTACCAGGGCAGTATATATAGTCCTTTTTTCTGAAGAATTTAAATTGCGCAGAGCCAACTACTGAAAATACATTGATTTCCACTCAGAAATATAAATTATTCTTACTCCGCTTCTCTCATCATCCTCACGAATTTCTCTGCCAGTTCCGGGTCAAACTGGCTTCCTGCACAATCTTCTATTTCCGCCAGAGCTTCTTCTTTACTCATCGCTTCTTTGTATGGCCTGCCCGAAGTCATCACATCATAGGCATCCACAATGGTAATCACCCGGGATAAAAGTGGTATATTTTCTTTTTTTAATCCTTCAGGATAACCCTCACCATTCCACTGTTCATGATGGTGTAATATAGCTTTAGCTATGGGGGCAAATTCTTCCGTAGCTGAGGCAATCGTATAACCTCTTTCCGGATGCTCTTTAATTATTCCTCATTCCTTCTCGGTAAGTCTGCCTGGTTTAGTTAAAATATCCTCTGATATAGCTGTTTTTCCGATATCATGCAGCGAAGCCAGCAGAGATAGATTATTAAGCTGTACATTCGATAGACCTATCTCTTTTCCCAGTCTATGGGCTAATTCAGTCATCCTCATGGCATGTTCGGTAGTTTCCTGGCTTTTGGTAGCCAGGGTATTAAGCATATTCTGTACCAGCTTATTTTCGGCGCTGTTAGCTTTGGTAAGTTTGTCCTTGTACATTCTTTCATCTGCCCTTGTCAGCACTTCTTCAAATTCTTCCTTTAAATTCTCTTTAGCCGCGATGCCAATCCCTAAGGTTATGGGAATATCTTCAAATTCTGCACCTTCACAGGCTTTTTCTATTCGTCTGGATATTTTTCGAGCCATATCTAAGTCCGTTTGCGGCAGCAGAATCACGAATTCATCTCCAGCCCAGCGAGAAACTATATCCTCAGATCTGGTACATTCACGCAATATATCTGCTACTTTTATTAATACCTCATCACCTTTTTTATGACCATAGGTGTCATTGACAATTTTCATACCATTTACATCACACATAATTAGACTAATAGGCAGCTGTCTTTCCGTATTCAATCGCTCCATTTCTTCCTCTAAATAATGACGATTATATAAATCTGTCAGACCATCATGATAGCTCAAATATTTCAAGGTTTCCTCTTTTTCTTTTAACTCAGTTATATCCGTCTGTATGGAAAGAATACCCTCCGGCAGTGAAGAAAAAATAGAATCCAAATCATCTTTCTCAAGTCCCAAAAAACCCTTCTCACTGCCCGAAAAATCAGGAATAATAAATCCCTCCTTTTGATTCACCATCATAACTTCCCCAAATTATTATCTTATAGTGCTCAAAATACGAAAATCCTGCCCCAAAACGAAGGCAGAAAACCTTTAGGAAAATTAGCAATATTTTGCACCTTCGGCAGCCACTATACTATTAAAGCCAATATAAAAACGCAAGACTTTGCCAGCTGCTTCCGATAAAACAGCGACTTTTTCGGTGATAATTTTAAAAATTTTAAGTCTTTACTTTCACATTAAGATTACCACATGTCAAGTTTAGAATCAAATTTGAGTACTCACCAATTTTTCTGCTTCACCCAACCCACTGTCATATTCAAAAATGATAGCCAGGCCAGTCAGTTTATTAAGTATTATCACTTTAATAAAAGCATTATTTCTCTTAAAAGAGCTTATAAAAACTCCGCTCCTAACAGGACCGGAGATAAGATAAATGAACTACTAATCATGTTTGATTTTTTTCAGTAAATGGTTTATTCTTATCGCAGATAAAAAGAAAAAGATAAAAATAAAAGGAGTTGATGAAATTGTCCGAAATTATCACGTTAGTATTTCTGCTGGCTGCCCTGAGCTTTGGCTATGGAAAGCTGGCTCGAAAATTGAAGGTTAACCCCTCACGAGAACCTCTTTTGAAATAAACATTGTTTTCAGCTATATTTTGGGGGGTTCTTTATTCTTCCTGCTCAGCCCCCCATAATCTCTACAAAAATTTCTGCCAGCTCAGGATCAAACTGGCTGCCGGCACAGTCCTCTATTTCCTGCAGCGCTTCCTCTTTACTCATCACTTCCTGGTAGGGCCTGCCAGCAGTCATCACATCATAAGCATCAGCAATAGCAATCACCCGAGATAAAAGAGGAATCTCTTTTCCCTTTAATCCCTCCGGGTAACCTGTGCCATCCCAGTGCTCATGATGATATAAAACCTCTTTAGCTATATGAGCAAAATTATCTGTAGCGGTTA
>CAYOFJ010000276.1:0-2953 GCA_964403065.1 uncultured Halanaerobiaceae bacterium
ATTAAGACTGGAACTGGCTGAGAGGAGATTGGAAGATAGAAAAATTGAGTCACGTCTGGACGGAGTAGTGGGAAATTTTGATTTAGAAGCAGGGGATTTTGTGACAGGTGAAACCGGTACAATAGTGGTGAGAGATGAAACAAATTATTTAGTTAAGGTACAGCTTGATGAAATTGATGTTCCCCTGGTTGAGGAAGGAATGGAAGCAAGAATTGAAGTTGATGCTCTGCCAGAAAATAATTATCGCGGTGAGGTAAGTATGATAGAGCAGGGCACGGTGAGAGATAATGGAGTAGTTGTGGTGCCTGCTGAAATTACTGTAGAAGCAAATGATGAACGTTTTCGTTCAGGATATTCTGCCGACGTTGATATTATCGTGAAAGCTCAGGAGGATATTTTAACCGTGCCAACTACTGCTGTATATACTGCAGATGATCAGGATTATGTGGTGAAAGTCGATGAAGAAGATAATCCCCAACCGACTTCGGTTACTACGGGTATGAGTGATGATCTTGAAGTGGAAATAACTTCCGGGCTGGAAGAAAATGATCGGATTTTGATTAATGTTCACCGGTTCACCGAATTTGGGGAACCGGATTGGCAGTTTGGCCCAGATGCAGGTCCTCCACCAGGAACTCCCGGAGCTCAAAATGGAGGCGGCTCACAATGATAGAAACGGAAAATTTACGCAAGGTATATTATAATGGGGAAATTGAAGTAGAAGCTCTTCGCGGTGTGGAATTTCAAATAGAAGATGGTGAGTTTGTATCCATAATGGGACCTTCGGGCTCGGGAAAATCCACCATGATGCACATTTTGGGCTGTCTTCATAAGGCTACCTCAGGAAATTACTGGCTTGATGGTGTAGATATTGGAGGCCTTGGTGATGATGAGTTAGCCCATATTAGAAATGAGAAAATTGGTTTTGTCTTCCAGCAGTTTAATCTGCTGGCCCGACGTTCTGCTCTGGAAAATGTAGTGCTGCCTCTGGTCTATCGAGGACTGAGCCGTAAGGAAAGAAACGAAAAGGCCAAACAGAGTTTAGAAGAAGTAGGTCTGGGGCACCGTCTGGAGCACTGGCCCAATGAACTTTCCGGTGGTCAGAAGCAGAGAGTAGCTATTTCCAGGGCCCTGGTCAATGACCCTTCACTGCTGCTGGCAGATGAGCCCACAGGAAACCTTGATACAGATACGGGTAGTGAAATTATGAAAATTTTCCAGGATCTCAATGATACAGGTCATACAGTTGTGGTTGTGACACATGAGCCTCATATCGCTAAGTATGCAGATCGAATACTTCATCTGCGCGATGGTAAGCTGGAGAATGATGAGGTGGTAGCATGATTGCGGAAATAATTCGCATGGCTCTGGCCAGTTTGAAGGCGAACAAACTGCGCAGTTTTCTGTCCATGCTGGGGATTATTATCGGTGTAGCGGCTGTTATTTCTATTATTTCTATCGGAACTTCTGCTCAGCAGGAAGTGACCCGGGAAATTCGGGGGCTGGGCAGTGATCTCATCTGGGTTAGTCCCGGCTTTGGGGCTGATGCCAGTGAAGTTAGAGACAAATTTACCGTGGATTTAGCGGCCAAAGCTCAGGCCAATTCACCGGATATTATGAGGGTTGTGCCTTCTAAATCGGGCTCTGCCACCATCACAAAAAGGGGTGAAAGTTATTCAGCCACAATTGTAGGAACAGAACCGGATTTTGCCCCCATTAATCTTTACAGACCTGCTGCTGGAAGATTTATTGTTAATTCAGATACCGAAAATTACGCCAATTCAGTGGTTCTGGGCTCGGAAATTGCTCGAGAAATTTTTGCCGGCAACGACCCAATTGGGGAAAGAATTACAGTAGATCACCGCGGCCGCAGTATACGTTTCAGTGTTGTGGGAGTCATGGAAGAAAAAGGCCAGGGAATAGCCGGTGATCTCGATTCTCAGATATATGTGCCCATCACTACCTTTATTCAGAGACTGGCCCGGGATGATACTGTAGACACTTACTATGCGGAAGCAGGCTCTCAGGTGCCTGCCCGCCAGGCCAGAGAACAGCTTGATTATTTTTATTTTCAATATCTGGGGGGAGATGAAAACTATACAATTTTTAGCCAGGATCAGATTCTCGATGTTCTGGATAATGTCACGGCGACTCTGACAATCATGCTGGGAGGAATAGCGGGTATTTCTCTGCTGGTCGGTGGAATTGGTATAATGAATATAATGCTGGTGTCGGTAACAGAGAGAACCCGGGAGATAGGAATAAGAAAAGCCCTGGGGGCTAAAAAACGCCATATATTATCACAGTTTTTATTTGAAGCTTTAAGTCTTACCGGTTTTGGTGGTATAGCCGGTATTGGGCTGGGCTGGCTGGCAACTACTATTGTGACTGATATTGGTGGATTCCCCATGGTTTTATCACCTGCGGCAGTGGCGCTGGCTTTCTTCTTTTCTTTGGTTATAGGAGTATTTTTCGGTCTCTACCCTGCTATAAAAGCGGCCAGACTTGATCCGGTAGATGCTCTGAGTTATGAGTAAATATAAAATATATTTTATAGCGCCAGAATGTGCCGGGTTGAGCGTAAGCTCAGGGAAGTGCTTTCCTTCAGAAAACCATAATCAGATATAGTTTAGAAGAATTAAGCGAGGTTAAGATCTCCTGCTGTGCAATTAAGTTAAAGGGGCAGCAGGTGTTAAACATATATAATTTTGGGGGGTTAAATTTTGCAGAATTCCGATATAAAGGGTGTATTATTCGATAAAGATGGGACAATAATCGATTTTTATACACTATGGCTGCCCGTAGTAGAGAGGGTGGCTGGAGATATTATAGAACAGTTAACTGAACTGGAAATAGAAACAGATAGAAAAAAAGCTGCCGTATTGAACGATAATATGATGGACATATTCGGAGTCTGCACTGAAAAAGAAGAAATAGATCCTGATGGGAACTT
>CAYOFJ010000277.1:0-2931 GCA_964403065.1 uncultured Halanaerobiaceae bacterium
TTTCAGGCGGTTTGAGTTTTGCCTCTCTATTTAGCATTCTTCACTTATTATTACTGCAATTCAATACCTGAAATCTGTCTTGAAGGCTCAGAAACATTATACTGCACTGTTTCTCACAAATCAAACAGATAGAGATATTGATTATATAATTTATGTAAAACTGGGCTTAGATTTTCTGTTTTGCCGCTTCCTCCTTACAACAATTTTTTATTCGTTACATTGAAAATAATTTTTCCCAATATAGTGTGTTTCTCATGATAGTTCATAGTTCCTTAATCATAGCTTTTTGAAACAGCTTATTCCTGGGTCTAAGAATAAACTCAATCTTTTATCTCTAAAAATGATAGATGTTTGTTTAGAAATAATCAGTAAATTTTTCAAACTCTTTATCAGTAAAGAGTTGTTTATAAAGATGTTGTTCCTGCCATAAACCGCTCTCTCGTATCTTCTTTTTAGGCGAATAGTTGCCGAACCATAACTGTGAAGGCTCACAGCCATCACATGTTGAAATGGTGGAAATTAACCTGGCTTCCAATGATGCCCTTCTTTCTTTATCAGAAACTTGAATTACCGCAAAACTAAAAGCACCCTGCAAATAACCTGTAACCCTATGTTCAATCTCTTGCTGATATTCAAAATCCACTTCATCTTCGTGCTTTTCTCTATTGGCCCTGGAAATAAGATCAAGATTCCATTTCTCCAAGAAAGGATCCGATATTCTATTAAGAAAACATCGGCCCAAATTTTTTCGGAATATACTCCTGTCTTTGTTCTCTTTAATAAAATGCTGGTTTAGCCTATTGATCAATTCATTTTCGCCTGTATGAGTGCCTATGCGAACAATTCTATCACCATTATGTCCGTTTTCGCCTTTTTCAAACAACACATAGATGCCATTTTGTGGAAGTAATTCCTCATCGAAAGGAAAAGTAAAACGCATTTTTCTTCTGAATAATTTATGTAATTTGCTGCACTTCTTTCCTGCGTCTATCTTACTATTTAAATATTCCAGCTGCCTACCAATTGGTTTGTTTTTTAGAGGAGCTTCATAATTATTAAGATAGGGCTCAATAAATTTTCTATAATCTTTGCCAGCTAAAATAATAAATCTATCCTTATCCAGGTCTGCTTTATTTTTCAGATCATTAATGACTTTCTCTGCCCAGGTTTGTTTTTGCTGTTTTTTCATATCATTTAATGATTTATCATAAGGAGCAATTTCCTTATTAAGAGGTAGAAGACCGAGTTTTGCTGACAAAATAAATATATTATCTGGTTTCATTAACTTTGCATATTGCAAGTTTTTCTTGAATAGTGAGCTAGTATAGAGATCCTGAGCAGGAGCTGGTTCATCCTTTTTCTTATTAGCGCAGGAAATAAGAACTATTTTTTTCAAAACACTCACCTCAATAAAATGAATTTAATCTTACTTATCTAATTCACGCATTAATTATTTTACCTCAGGAATCCAAACCTGTTTTAAGGGTATCCATTCTTTTAAAAATGCAGGCAAGTCATCGTAATGCTCTAATATTAAATCCACTACTTCTTCACCAGTTAATAGAGAAAGATTGGACTTGCTTCGGGCAAAATCTTTTGCGGCTGAAGTGAACCCCATTCTGGAGACAAAAAGCCCCTTTTGATTGCCCTGCAAGACTCCAGCTAATGCTCTAATATCCTCAACTCCAGATGGCGAGTTTGAACTTTTAACTTCCACTCTAATGGTAGGATCTTTGACACCAAGCTCATCTGGATAAGCTATAACATCTCTTTTATCGTCGGCTCCTTTAGGCCCCAATTTTGCATTATAACCCATTCCTTCGAGCAATCCAGCTATGGCCCTTTGGTATTTATAACCTTTTCTTTCTCTTAACTTTGTAGTTATAAATTCATCCAACTGCTCTTCTACCTGCTCTTCCAGCAATACTTCCTCAGCAACTTCGGTATCAATTTCTGCTTTTTCCTCTTTTTTAACATCTTGCCCTTTGTATAAAGCTTTAACCTGTTCAGCTACAACGTCTGAGGGCTGTGACAAAGTCAACGCAGATCCGATAGAATAAAGAGCTTCTTGCGTTAATTCACTTCTCTTTATGTCTTTTAACCACTTCACCTCTCTACAATGCACATACTCCTCATGAAACTCTTCGTCTCTAAAAGGAGCAATTTCTTTTGAATGTTTTATAAACTCACCATATTTTATGATATCTGAGGATTTCATTGGCAGTAATATCTCATCACCTTCTTCTATTTTATGAGTAAAACGATACAAAACCCCAGCATGAACGCTAATCCGTTGTGGACTGGCTTCATCATAAAGTTCGCGCAATTTTTCCTTGAAATCTTCACGTGTCTTATAGTCATTGAAATCTTTAATTCTCGGCCATCCAATGCCTATCTGGCCAATTACTTCGCCGTCAATTTCCTCACCATTTACCTTCTCTACCAACTCAGCCTCATGTCTTAATTTATCAATGTGAACAGTCCAGAGAGCCATGATTTTTGACCTCCATTTTAATGCATTAAATTTTTATTTCACTACCTCAATCAATTATTCTCACTGAAGCAGCTTTATTAATCTCTTTGTCATATTCACTAAGCCTGGCATCTAATTCAGTTAATAATTTTTCTTCCTTATTCTCATCTTCTACTTCATTGGAGAAGTCTTTTAAAATCCTTTCGGTTTCTCGCCCATCAATATTTTTATAAATGTTATCGTAAGTTTCAGGTCTCATATTTTTATAACCGATAAATTTACTTGGGGCAAATACATCTAGTTCCTCGTTATAATACCATCTTTTGAATTGGCTTAATTTATCTGTTATTTCGCTTCTTCCATTTTTAAAAGCCTTTTCAAATCTTTTCATGTTTTCTTTGATTTCATCCACATCTTTAGTCAGCTCTTTTTGGGACATATCATTTTCCTCCTCCTGG
>CAYOFJ010000278.1:0-2927 GCA_964403065.1 uncultured Halanaerobiaceae bacterium
GAGCCCTAATAGCTGGAGATCCTCCAACAATTGAATCTCTGTATGAGGATGAGGAAATCTTAGAAGCATATCCCTACTGGGAAGAATTTTTTGACGTCTTTGTAAATGCTGTACCACGACCTTCTACCGTTACTGCTCCTAATTATGAAGAAGTATCAAGTGTAATTTACAATGAATCTCATAGTGTTTTAACTGGTGACCAGGATGCACTTACCGCATTGGAGTATATGGAAATAGAAATTATGGATATAACTGGCTTTCCGCCAGGAGATCCTCAATAAACTAGATATTTCTTCTACTAATTATAAAAGTTAAATTCACGTCAAAAAATTTCAATAAAAATATTTCACCGGGGGAGTTCAACTCCCCCGGTATTAAAATATTGATTTACTTTTCAGAAATTTGAATTTTATGATTTTGTCGATAACATAATACACTGTTTAATTTGCAAACTATGGAAGGAGGCTGAGAAGTGAACTTAAAGCAGAGAGAACGCCGCCTGGCTTTTAAATTAATGGCTCCAGCCTTTATAGTTTTATTAGTTGTAGCTCTATATCCGTTGGGCCATGTTTTTTACACTAGTATGACTGATAGAGTTTTCGCTGGTATAGAAGAGCCAGAATTGGTTGGTCTGGATAATTATCGAAAATTACTGGCGGTATCTTTTCATGAACTTCCTCCAGTTGTTGATGAAGAAACCGGAGAGCAAAAGGTGGATGAAGATGGGGAACCGGTATATGAAAGGCCAATTAGAATTCTACCAAGAGACCCACACCTATACAGGGAATTAACCCAGTTTAGCCTTTTTGGGAATAGATATGTGATTGGAGCCCGGACTCCCACCTTTTTAAAAGCGGTGTGGAATACTTTATATTTCACGGTGGTTTCAGTCTTTTTGGAAACAGTACTGGGTTTGATTATTGCTCTGGTAGTTAACAGCAGCTTTAAAGGCAGAGGTGTCGTAAGAGCGACAATGCTAGTTCCCTGGGCTGTAATTACCGTAGTTTCCGCTCGTATGTGGGAATGGATGTTTCACTCCAGCCGCATGGGGCTTTTTAATACCTTATTGGATTATTTTAATATTATCGATGAACCAATAGCTTTCTTAACAGTAAGTGAACTGCAAATACCCTCTTTAATTGCAGTTGATGTATGGAAAACTACTCCTTTTATGGCCTTACTTATTCTTGCAGGTTTACAGATGATTCCACGAGATCTTTACGAAGCTGCATATGTAGATGGAGCAGGAAAAATCAGGCAATTTATAACAATTACTTTACCTTTGATCAAACCTTCTCTGGCAGTAGCACTCATTTTCAGAACCCTGGATGCTTTGAGGGTTTTTGACGTATTTCATGTTTTGCTTTCGCGTTCCAGGTATTCAATGGCTACCATGAATTATTATGAACTGGTAGGAAATAGGAATATGGGATTATCTTCTGCGATTGGAGTATTGATTTTCTTTTTAATATTTGCTTTTGCCATTGCTTATATGCGAGTACTGGGGGTGGAAGATTAAGATGGTAGATTTCAGTGAAAAACCAATAAAATCCGCCTTATTTTTACTGATGCTGGCAGTTATTATGATTTATTTACTTTTTCCTTTCTATTGGGCTGTTAATTCTTCTTTAAAAACTGAATCTCAGCTATTTATGACTCCAGCCACTATGATACCACGGGACCCAGTGACTATGGAGTTTTCTCCCAATCTTGATAATTATATTCATATTTTTCAGTCGGGAGAATTCATTCGAGGTCTGAGAAACAGTGCTATAGTAGGTGTGACTTCAACTTTCCTGGCTTTAATGGTGGGTTCTTTCGCTGCTTTTGCACTGGGAAAACTGCGTTTTAGAGGAAAAAGACCGTCCCTATATATAATTTTGGCTATGACAATGTTTCCGCAGGTAACTATTCTGGCGGGTCTATACGCAATAATTACCAGATTACCGTTAGGTACAATTCCGGGTATGATTTTTTCCTATTTGATTTTCACTTTACCGTTTACTACCTGGGTTTTAACTTCATTTTTTAAAGACCTGCCTATAGAAATAATGCAGTCTGCTCAGGTGGATGGTGCGACACCAATGCAAACTTTTTATCATATTTTACTACCTCTAACTGCTCCTGCTCTTGTGACATGTGGACTGTTAGCTTTTATACAATGCTGGAATGAATATGTTTTCGCTTTAACTTTTACTTCTATTGATCCGGGAGCCAGAACAGTGCCTGTAGCTATTGCTTTATTTACAGGCGAGGCAGCAATGCAGGAACCCATGGGAGAAATACTGGCAGCAGCTGTAGTGGTAACTATACCTGTTGTACTTCTGGTGCTAATATTCCAGAAAAGAATTGTAGCCGGACTTACAGCGGGAGCTGTTAAAGGATAAAAATATAGTTAACAGGAGAAATGTATATGGGCAAAACTATTAAAGATGTTGCCCGGGTGGCAGGTGTTTCACCTGCCACCGTTTCCAGGGTTTTAAATAATAGTTCAAAAGTTAGTGAACTAACGGAATTAAAGGTAAGAAAGGCGATCAATGAATTAAATTATCAAATAAATGAACCGGCCAGAACCCTAAGAACCGAAACCAGCAATCTGATTGGTGTAATTGGTGCGGAGTTGAATAATAACTTTTTAATGGGACTGCTTAAGGAAGCTGAAAAATTTGCCCGTAAAAAAGGGTTTAACTTTTTATTGGGTGATTCAGGAAAAAGCGTGAATAAAAAGATAGATTATTTGCAGATAATGAAACAAAAGAATATTGATGGGATTATAATCATAAGCTCATGCTGGAAAAACAACTTTTTACAGAAAATTGAAGAAAACGAAATTCCTGCAGTCATTGTATCAGGTCATGTAAATAGTGATAATATAACCAGTGTGGGTATAAATAACAAAAAAGCAGCTTTTCAGGTAATAAAAAAAC
>CAYOFJ010000279.1:0-2916 GCA_964403065.1 uncultured Halanaerobiaceae bacterium
CAAAATATAATCGGAAAACAAATCTATGTTTACTTCACTGCTGCCGCATTCACATTTTAAACTGCCGGCGGCAGCAAAATCATGGAGTATATCTAAAACCATCAGCATTATTTCGGGGTCGGCAAAATCATCAAATCCCAGCCCATCTGCCAGCATTTCCAGTTCTCTCTGCTGTTTATCAACTTCCTTTTGCAGGAGAAAGTAGGGACCAAAATACCCCAGATTGAACCCCGTCCTGGGACATCTCAGCTTTCTCACCCGGGAGGTGCTCCAGAATTTTGTTTCCGGAATAGCAATTTCATGCCTGCGGTCACAGACCAGGCAATAGGGGGTGGCCAAAATTTTATGTCTATTTTTGACCAGCTCAATTTTTTCCCGGCTGCACTGACAGGTAAATTTTAGTCTGCTGCTGCCCGAAAGCTGAAAAATATTAATCTGGTTTATATCCAGACACCCGCAGTTCGAACAGCGGGTGGCCAGGGATACGGATTTCTCAATAATCATACGAAAAAGGACCTGACCTGTTGTAAAAAATCATCAAACCGCCGATACAGGCCCCGTCACCTCCTCTTATGTGATAATATTCTGTATCAGCGGAGAAAATCCTCTTTAAATATGCCCAAAGATTTTTTGTAGGAAGAATTTCCTGTGAGCAGAGCTTTATAGCTTCCAATAATAAGCATTATGAATATGGGATAACACAAGATTCGATCAACTGATTTGAAAGAAGCTTTTACTGCAGTGCTACTGCTTCAATCTCCACTTTTACATCTTTAGGAAGACGGGAAACTTCTACAAAAGCTCGTGCCGGAGGCTCATCCGCAAAATACTTTCCGTAAACCTCATTTATAGCCTCAAAATTTTCTAGATCATCGGCAAATACAGTCACTTTTAATACATTGCTCAGATCAGTGCCGGCTGCGTCAACAATAGCTTCAAGATTTTGCAAAACCTGTTCAGTCTGCTCTTTTACATCTTCACCCACCAGCTCTCCTTCTGGCGTAAAAGGAATCTGGCCGGAAATATATACTTTATCACCATCACTTACAGCCTGAGAATAGGCTCCAATGGCTGCCGGGGCCTTATCTGTACTTATAATTTCTCTACTCTTCTGTCCCATAATTAAACAAGCCTCCTTTAATTTATTCAAGCAAATTGCCTATCACCAATCGATATTAGGCAGGTTTATTTTAACGACCTTCAAACTCTGGCTCTTCTTTTTCCAGAAAGGCTTTTAACCCTATTTCCTGATCTTTGGTGTTAAAACAGAGAGAAAATGCGTTGATTTCATGAGAGGTGCCTTTATCTATGCCTTCATTCAAACCAAAATTAATTGATTCTTTCGTGAGTTTAAGAGCTACTGGAGCCTGTTCACCAATTGTTTCCGCCAGTTCTTCTGCTCGGCTTAAAACACTGTCAGATTCTACAACTTCATTTACCAGACCATAATCCAGAGCTTCATCCGCTTCTATCCGCGCTCCGGTATAAAGCAGATATTTGGCCCGCCTTTCCCCAATCTGCCGCGGCAATCTCTGTGTGGCTCCATAGCCGGGCATTATACCCAGACCGGTTTCGGGCTGTCCAAAAACTGCTTCTTCACCTGCTATAACTAGATCACAGGCCAGCATAAGTTCATGACCTCCCCCCAGAGTATAACCATTAACAGCTGCAATAATAGGCCGGGGAAATTCTTCAATCTGCTGCATGAGCTGCTGACCATCCCGGGAAAAATCTCTGGCTTCAGAAGGGGACATATCTTTCATTTCCCCCACATCAGCTCCAGCAGCAAATGCTTTCTCACCTCTACCGGTAATTATTAAACTGCGAAGCTCCTTTTCATCTTTTAATTCCAGCAGTACTTTCTTTAATTCCATGATAACCTGTGTGTTTATCACATTTAATGCTTCAGGCCTATCGATTGTTATCAGAGCATAACTGTCTTTTTTTTCAACAGCAATTGTCGCAAGCTCCTCCTGAAAATTATCTTTCACAATACCCCTCCTGTTTTAACTGTAATCGTAAAAACCCTGGCCGGATTTTCTGCCCAGCTGTCCGGCACGAACTTTGCGGCGCATAAGATGACAGGGCCTATATTTATCTTCTCCCAGCTCTTCATGCAGTGTTTCCATGATGGAAAGACATACATCAAGCCCTATCATATCACCAAGGGCTAGAGGTCCTATAGGATGATTGGCCCCTTTTTTCATGGCTGTGTCTATATCTTCGGCGGCTGCCACATCATTCTGCAGAAGAAAAGCCGCTTCGTTTATCATGGGGATAAGTATTCTGTTGACGATAAATCCGGGAGATTCTTTCACCTTTACAACTTCTTTGCCAGTATCTGCAATAAAGTTACAGCATTTTTCATATATCTGTTCATCAGTGGTTAAAGCTTCAACACACTCCACCAGCTCCATCAGAGGAACAGGGTTAAAGAAATGAATTCCCAGTACTTTTTCCGGACGGTCAGTAGAAGTGGCCAATTCAGTTATACTGAGAGCTGAAGTATTGGTAGCTAAAATCGTTTCTTCTGGACATATGGTATCAACATCGTGAAATATTTTTTTCTTAATTTCCATGTCTTCACTGGCCGCTTCTATGATTAAATCTCTATCTTTCATCTTTTTTAAATCTGTAGAAGTAGTGATAGAATTGAGAATTTCCTCTTTTTTATCCTCTGTTAATTTGTCTTTTTCTATGCTTTTATCCAAAAAAGATTCAATGTTTTCCATGGCCGATTCCAGAAATTTTGTTTTAACATCATGCATTACTACCTCACATCCCGAATGAGCCATATACTGAGTTATACCTGAGCCCATGGTTCCAGCACCAATTACACCAATTTTATTCATGAAAAACACCTCACTTTAATTTTTTAGTTATATTTATAATTCTTTCCCCCAGGGAGTAAGCTAA
>CAYOFJ010000280.1:0-2910 GCA_964403065.1 uncultured Halanaerobiaceae bacterium
TTTTCGTTAATATAATTATTAATTTAATTCCTAAAGTCAGATAATCGTTAGTTTCAACCAGGATAGTTTACGAAAACTTTTGGATTTGACTGGAAAGTTTCGATAATTTTGAAATAAATATGGAATAGGGGAAATACTCTGTGGTAAGTGTTATTATCTTTTAAGCAATATAAATGTTTGAGGAGTTGATCTCAATTCTGATGAGTAATAAACATATTAAATTTTACCTGGTCCTGATGACATTAGTTTTACTTCCTCTGGCAGCCACGGGCTGTGATTTGCTCGGTATTACGGAAGATTCAGGGGTAGAATATTCTGCAGAAGTAGAAATAACAGGGCTGGAAACTGCTGAACATTATCATGTGTTTGCCCTGAATGTTGATGGCCCGGAAAATAAAATGATTTTTTGGGAGAATGAGGGAGAAGTCAAAGATGGAACTTTACAGGATACTGTTTCTAACCTTGAAGGTGAAGTCGAGGTAGAGTTAATAATAGATAACGATCATATTGAAGGCAGCTATAGTGTGAAGGAAGGCAGCAGAATAACAAGTGTAAGTAATACCAGCAGCAGAGCGGAGTTTAATTTAAAGCTTGACTATGAACCTGAACCTGAGTATATAGATATTGCAGGGCCGGAAACGATTTATCCTCCTCAGGAGAAAAATACTGAAGAGAGCTATCAATTTTCGGGCCAGGTGCTGGATCAATATGATAATTCCATGGATAAAGCATTAAACTGGGAAATTGTTGGCAGCCCTCCCGGGCTGGAGATTAACAACACAGGCGTTATTACCGTTGATTGGGACGCTCATGCGGGAGAATTTCAGCTGAGAACGTACTTACAGGATGATCACAATATGAGCCAGCAAAAGCCAGTTACTGTTAATTATTTACCCGAGGATAAAACCGCTGTTTATGAAGAGGCTATTGCCAAACTGGAAGAAGAAATGGAAGATTTTTATCTGGATTCAGTCAGAACAGATCTTGATTTGCCCTCCAGTATTAGTGTCTCCACTCTGGAGCAGGATGAAGATATAAATTTTGAGGTGATCTGGAGTGCGGAGGATCATGAGGCTGTAACAATAGACGACAGCACCGCTCAAATTCAACGCGGGTGGGAAAATATTACCGGTTATATCAACGCTTTTATAGAGACTGAGGATGTTATTGCAGAGCAGGCTGGAGCTGATCCCAGACAGAAAAAATTTCAGGTAACAGTATTAAAACGGGATATAGAAGAAGCAGAGTTGAAGGTCGATTTTGCTCTGGATCACAACTTTCCTGCTGCGAAGGTGGATGATTTTTATGAGGTGCAATCTTCAGATGGCAGGCAAAATGGTGAAATTGTTGGGGGAGAATTATCTTCTTCTGACATGCGTGACAGGCCGGAGGAAGTGCCGGGCGAATTCATTGTGGGCTTACATTCTGCCGGGGCAGCAGGACAGATAGAAAATTCCCTGCAGGAGAAGAATTACACTGTCATTGATAAAAATGAAACATTAAATTCTTTACTGGTGAGAAAACCGGCCGGAATAAGTGCAGAAAGTGCCCGGAATGATATTAAGTCTTTATCTTCTGTCCGCTATATAGAGCCCAACAAATATGTGTATGCTCTTTCTACTGATCATCCTCAGGCTGATATGTATTCTGAGCAGTGGCATTATCCTCAGATTAGAATGCCTCAGACCTGGAACGAGGTTCGCGGCGGGAGTAATGTAAGAGTAGCTATACTGGATACAGGAATAGATGCCGGGCATCCTGATCTGGCCGATTTTGTGGATGCAGAAGCCGGGCATAATTTTGCTGTTTATGAAGATTTCATAGATACCGGAGATGAGACTGCTGATGATACACCTGATATTAATGGACATGGGACTCATGTGGCAGGGACGGTCCTGGCCACCAGCAGTGGAGGCACGGCTGGTGTTATGCGCTCTGGAGAATTAATTCCTGTAAAAGTGCTGGGCAATGATAGCAATGGCAGCGGTACTTTGTGGAGTATTGCTAAAGGTATTTTGTATGCTGCAGGTTATGAGGTGGATGTAGGTGAAGGGGAAAGCGTGTCGATATTTCCCTCAGAGCCTGCTGATATTATTAATCTGTCACTGGGTGGAGCCGGTGGTAACGCTGTGCATAATGCTATTAAAAAAGCTCGAGAAAATGATGTGCTGATCATAGCGGCAGCAGGTAATAATGGAACTATCGGAGAGATATTATATCCGGCGGCCTATCCTGAGGTAATTGCGGTGGGATCGACAAATTATAATTATCCCGGAGAACCTGAACTGGCCGAACATTCCAATATAAGCAGTGAACTTGATGTATTGGCCCCCGGCGGCAGCAGTAATGATGAAGATTATGTGTGGTCTACTTCTACCACTCATCCAGAAAGCCAGAATTCTGACAATAAATATTCAGGTATGGTAGGCACTTCTATGGCCGCTCCCCATGCCAGTGGTGTGGCAGGTCTTATGCTTTCTCAGGGGATTTCTCCGGACGAGGTGCGGGATATTTTGAGGGATACAGCGATGAATCTAACTACTGTGAATTTTGAGGCCGGGCTTATCAATTCTTACTGGGCTGTGAACCGTGTGGATAGCTTTAAGGCCGAGCTGTACAGAAATAATGATGGTAACTGGGAAAATGCTGCTTCTTCATCGGTGCCTATCGCCGAGAATAAAGTGGGATTTGAAATTAACAGGCCCGGTGAATATAAAGTAGAAATCCGGGCTGATGTACAAAATACCGGTAAGGTTGACCCGGGAGATTATAAGGGCAGCTATGGCCCTGTGGAGGTACATCCCGGTGATGAAATAGGAATTGAGGTGCTGCTGCAGGAGCAGGAGAATTAACTTTCAGCCAGGGTAAAAAGTTTAGTTAATTTCCAGTTTAATGCCATCCGCCCTTATT
>CAYOFJ010000281.1:0-2906 GCA_964403065.1 uncultured Halanaerobiaceae bacterium
GGATCTTCCGGAGCCGGACGTTCCTCAACCTCCGGGTCATCATCTTCTTCCTCCTCGTCCTCTTCGGGTTCCCAGTGCCTCACCCCGGGATATCCGGGATAAACCTCCAGGACCAGATCATTGTTGCGGGGAAGCTCCACAAAATCAGCCAGCATGGGTTCTAACTCGGTATATCCTTCCACAGAATCAGAAAGGGTTTCATCAACTTCCTCTGCTGTATCTATTTGATACCTCTGCTCTGGCCCCCCTGTTATCGATAAGCTGGCGGGCCCGGGATTAATATCTTCCGGCAGTTCCAGAGAAAATTCCAGTTCCTTTTTTTCCTGGCGGTAAGGGCGCAGCATAACACTAATATCCATTTCATCCCCGGGATTGATATCTCTATCATCCTCTTCTATTTCGGCTTCCTGAATTAACGCCACGCGCTCTTCCTCTTTGACAGAAATCTCGAATTCAATATCAAAAAGTCCGGCATCTTTGAAGGGATTCCGATTTATTATCTGCATTAACTGCTGCAGATCGAGCAAACTGCGGGCAGCTATATCACTCTGACTGTAAAACATATTTTCCCGGCTCAGATAAACTTCTTCCAGTTCATTGGCCATGATGCTGAGTTTAGTTTCAGCAGTACCCGGCCCGATTCTATCCAGCCCGGAGTCCAAAGCCTGCAGAGAAATTGAAACAGGTAATGTTGTCAGAAGATCTTCATCATTGACTATCTGGACATCCATACTGGTTATTTCATCTCTGTCCTCATCCTCTACTGTTACATTAAGAGGTACAACCTGAGGAAACTGATCCAGTCCTCCGCCCAGACCCGCACCCCGGTCCTGAGCAACAGTGCCGATTGGCTGCGGCAGCGGCGAACCCAGCTTGAAGGGCATATCTCCGGGTATAATGGAGCTTATATGGGCCTGCCCCAGTAAAAATCCGACTTCACCTCGGTGTGTGAAAGGATGCCCCATGGCCAGAATTTCACTGCCGCTGACATAAGTTAAAGTACCTATACTGGCTACATTTACATCCCCCCGGACCAGCTGAACTGAAATCGAGCTGCCCGGTTCCAGTTCGGGATATTCTTCAGGTTCCAGTCGGGGTTGTTCCCCTCCGGGAATTACTTCAAAATCAGTGTGAAAATAATCCTGCAAACCTTCTTTCATCATTTCTTCTCTGCGTCCGGAAAGACCTCCGGTCATCAGGGGTACTGAAAGTTCCGGCAGTTCCTCTAATCTTCTGCCTTCCTCAAATTCTCCATCCTCCATTATATCCAGCATGGGCTCTATAGGAGTAGCCAGAGCATAGCGATTATCGGAATCAGTCCAGCCATAAGAAATTGCTCCGATGATTTTGTCCTCTACAAATAATGGGCTGCCGCTCATACCAGCAGCAACACCACCGCTTTCCTCTATTCTCTCACCGGAAAGATAAACAAGTATAAAGTCCTGCCCCGGTTCAAAATCACGCAAAATATCTATGACTTCAAACTGAAAATCTTCTACTTCCATACCGGAAAAGACAGTTCGACCCGTGCCTTCCATTCCCGGTTCAACTTCTTGCTCCTTATCATGATCAGCTGCGGTTTCAGGCGCCGGCTTGGTGCTGGCAGATATAACCAGCGAAAAAATCAAAATGGTTATAACAGCACTCAACTTTTTAAAAGCCATAACTTACCTACCTCATTTCCAGTCTTAAACAGGTAATATTATTATTAGATAAAGTTCTTTTCTAAAATTTCGTAATAAAATTTATTACTATAAAAATGGACTACTGATAAGATTTCTCCTGCTCCTGGAAGATTATATCCTGCAGATCTTCCATCTCTTCCAGCGCCTGTCCGGTTCCTCTGGCTACACAGGTCATGGGATCTTCAGCCTTACATACAGGTACGCCAGTTTCTTCCGAAAGCAGCCTGTCCATATTATCGAGCAGTGATCCACCACCCGTCATCAAAACCCCTCGATCCATGATATCAGAAGACAGCTCAGGCGGGGTCTGCTCCAGCACACTGCGCACTGCTTCTACGATAGTGTCTATAGTTTCCGACATAGCCTCCTGAATCTGATTGGAATTAATCACCTGATTGCGCGGTAGTCCTGACATTAAATCTCGGCCTCTTATTTCAAATTCTTTTTCCTCGTCAGTGGCCATAGCAGTACCAATCTCAAACTTAATCTCTTCCGCGCTGGATTCACCAATAACCATATTAAATTTTTCCCGCACAAAGCGGACAATATCCTCGTCCAGTGTATCTCCACCCAGTCTCAGTGATTCACTTACAACTATACCTCCCAGGGAAATAACAGCAATTTCTGCTGTACCGCCCCCTATATCTATTATCATGCTGCCGCTGGGTTCAGCCACCGGCAAACCCGCACCAATGGCGGCAGCCAGGGCCTCTTCAATTAAATAAGTCTTACTGGCCCCTACCTGGCTGGTTGCTTCTTCAACCGCCCGGCGCTCGACCTCGGTTATGCCTACAGGTATGCAGACCATGATTTCCGGTTTGAAGAAAGGGCGGCGTTTGGTTACCTTGGAAATAAAGCGTTTGAGCATAATTTCTGTGATTTCAAAATCAGCTATAACTCCATCTTTCAATGGTCGAGTAGATATTATATTGCTGGGGGTGCGTCCCAGCATTCGCCGGGCTTCTTCCCCCACTGCCAGAGGTTTATCTTTATTCTCATCTATGGCGACTACTGAGGGTTCCTGCAGCACAATTCCCTCACCCTTTTTGTAAACTAGAACATTGGCAGTACCCAAATCTATACCTATTTTAGGCGATAAATTAATATTAAACATGCTTTGGCAGTTGCCTCCTTCTAAATGTTTCTTTTCAGGCGGTGGATACCTGGTTTTTTTGCTCGGAAATTTTGCTCATTTTTCCACCCAGATTATTAATTTTCTCT
>CAYOFJ010000282.1:0-492 GCA_964403065.1 uncultured Halanaerobiaceae bacterium
GGTTTGTACTGGTGAAGAGGCTTTTTCTCCACCGGACCATAAGTGACAGAGGCCATATTTCCATAAACCAGAGTATAAAGTTTTCCCTGGTAATTTTCTCTCACCCGGCAGTAGCCTCTATCCCCCGATGCCAGCTGACAACCTCTAAAACAGAGCTCACATCGAACTCCATCGTTTTCCAGTTGAGTATAATAGCGGGCTTCTCGGGCCGGAATTTTTTCCTCTGTTAAATTAATCTTATTAGCAGCTTTAACTTTACTGGCAGTGAATACATCGAATATATACTCTTCGGCGGGAAGAAGCTCAGCAAGCCCCGGCAGCAGCAAAAAGGAAGCCAGACTGCGGCAGCTGATGTCGATAAAATCCCTCCTGTCCATATTAATCACCCCTGGAATTTCAAGTCAGTTTAGCTTTTTTATTCCTCTTTAAAAAATCTCTTCAGCCAATATTTTTTGTTACTATTTTAAATATTCTATATTTTTATTTTATTTC
>CAYOFJ010000282.1:502-2895 GCA_964403065.1 uncultured Halanaerobiaceae bacterium
CCCTGGATACGTTTTCCCCGGGGTGCAATTTTACTTCCGGCTTCTTTGCTATTTTACTGCCCAATACGAATAAATAAAGCTGCCCGGGTCGGGGCTTAACTTAAATTTACCCGCCGCGGACAGCCTGTAATCAATTTCAAGCTAATACTATTGTGATTTCAACTTGGCTTTTAACTGTATTCTCACTCATTGTCCTCTATTTTACGTTATATTACTCTTCCGGATGTTCTATTTCATAACCTGCTTCTTCCCAGGCCATAAATCCGCCTTCTAAGTTGATGACATTTTCATAACCCATGTCCTGCAGCAGTTTAGCCGCTATCAATGAGCGAGCTCCGGACTGACAGGATACAATGAATTCTTCTTCCTGATCTTCTACAAATTCTTCTATATTGAAGAACAAAGTTCCAAAGTTGGTATGAATACTGTCAGGAATATAACCTTCAGCTCTTTCCCCGGGAGTGCGGACATCCAGTACTACATAATCCTCACCCATATCTCGGTCCATCTGCAGATCCATTACATCCATTTCCTCTACCTGACCTTCATATTCCTCCAGCAGAGGATGAGCTCCAGCTGTGGAAACAAGGGCCATAACCATCACAACAGTCATTAATGCTATAGCTGATTTTCTAAGCATTTTTGTATAACCTCCATTTTAGTATTGGTATATTTTAAAGTTTCCTTAAAACCAGAACTGTGTTAAACGTGTTAAACCACACACTACCAAATGAATCCTGTGTTTCCCATTAAACTATACTTCTCCGTCACTACTTTTCTGACAAATACAGTACTTTCTATCATTAACTGATCTTAACTCAATATAATCAGCACTTTAGAGCTTATTTGATCATAAAAGTTTAAAAAGAGAAACTGCCATCTTCATGAACTGTAATTCTGCCGTCCAGATAATAGACCTCTTCATAGCCCAGATCAACTATATCGTCAGCTGCCCCTCTGGCTCGGACTCCGGCAGCACAGTGAATGACGATCGGCTCTGTTTTATCCTCGGGCAGCATGTCCTCAAATGCTGAGGGATCGGCAGATAACTCTTCGTCGGGTATGTGCAGGGCGCCCTCAATCAGGCCGGAATCATCTATCTCATCCTGAGTGCGGACATCAATAACCGTGATTCCCTCTTCCACCATTTCAGTGAATTCATCACTGTCTATGCCTCTATCGACCTCATCTTCAGCCAGTTCAGCTTCGGTAGCATCTGTGCCAAAAAGCGGCAGTTCATGAGCTTCCCAGACCGGGACTCCACCAGCCATGACTTTCACATTTTCATAACCTTCGCTTGCCAGAACCCTGGCAACATTATGACTGTGACCTCAGAAAAACCCACCACAGTAGGTTATGATCTCTATATCCTTTTCAGCCGGCATATAGTCCAAAAACTTATCCTCAAAGATGGTATGTGGTCTGGATTGAGCGGAAGGCACATGACTTTCCAGATAGGAAGCATGACCTCTGGTATCAATAATTAAATATGGCAATGTATCTGCATCACCGACATAATCACTGTCAAGCAGAGCCTGTACGTGTTCGGGAGTAGTGGTTAAATAATTGCCAGCTCGCTCCCAGCCGATCAATCCGGCTTCATAATGATGAACATTCTCATAACCCAGATCCTGGGCTTCCCGCATCCATTCATGACAGTCGCCACCGTAAAACACGAGCTTTTCCGACTTATCTTCCGGCAGCATATCGGGATCAAATTCTTCATCCTCCGGCATGTTGATTGCACCGTTAATATGACCGGCAGCATATTCCTCACTGCTTCTGGTGTCGATAAGGACGAAATCCCAGTCAGCAGGGTATTCTTCATAACTTTCGCGTTCATCAGATGTGGACTCAACCAGTTCATCCAGTTCCGAAGTGGTGATAGTGTCTACTTCAGCTGCCGCAGCCAAAAACATGGAGCCGAGTTCGCCGTCACCTGGCCCCTCAATGTCAGCTCAGCCAAAAGCAGGTAAAGCAGCAAAAAACACTAAAGCAATTACTAAAGAAGCTATGGCCAATCTCTTTTTCAGCATGATTTTCCCTCCAGTTTTAAATTAACCGTTCTAAAATTGGGTTTAAAATTCGGCTTAAATCTTTTCAATTTTAACCGTTGTTTCCTGACGCATGGAGTGCCCGGCGATATTGGAAGTTTGATAGGGCACTAAATCATTAGGATTGACAGTATCAATTTCTTCCGCCGTCTCATAAAAGGGAGTCTTGTTACCATACCCAGAAGGCATAAATACAGTGCCGGGATGGATCTGTTCGGTCACTTTCACCCTCACTTCTTCGGTAGATACAGGTGATTCAATCTTGACTTTATCGCCGTCTTCTATGCCGCGCTCTTCTGCCACTGAAGAATTAATCCACAATCTATTGGTATCATAATC
>CAYOFJ010000283.1:0-2891 GCA_964403065.1 uncultured Halanaerobiaceae bacterium
AATAAGGAAAGCCGGGGGTGAAACCCAGCATGTAAACTCGGTATTCACCACCGGTGTGAATATCAATAACTTCTTGTGGGCTTAAATTATTATAGCTGGCCACAAACTCCAGATCCGGGCCATGCTCACCCCCATATTTAACAGGAATTTCTACAACCCGGGGATCAGGAAATTTCATTGATTGCATCGAGGCAGCTGTTGACTCTATCTCAGACATAATATCCTCTCTCTCAATTTTTCGCGGGTCAAAAAGAATCAACAACGAGCGATAAGTAGGTATTATCTCTTCAATGCCCCGCAGCTTCTTCTTCTGCAGAGCAAAATCAAGGCCCCGAACTTTTTCATTAACTTCATAGGAAATCTCTGGAGAAAATTCGACCAGAATACCTCTATCGCCCACATATTTATAGGAAGGCATACATTCATCCCCCCCGAAAATTTTTGCCAGCAGAGCTGAAAGAGATTATCCAAAAACACCTATTAGCATATTTATTCCAATAAATACAGTTATAATGACGACAATACCGCCAAGAATATTGGCCACGATACCATTTGTATGTTCTCCCAGCTTTTCCTCATTATTCATCACATACCAGAGGAATATAGCTGATATGGGTAGGAGTATACCATTTACAGCCTGAGCAAAAATTATCAGCTGCACGGGGTCCATACCCAGACCTGCACCTACCACCCCAATTATCAGTATTATCAGCAGGACGGCTCTAAATTTGCCCCCCTTTAAATCTCGCGGCCATCCCAGTGCTCCGGCAGTAGCATAAGCTCCAGCCAGAGGAGCTGTGGCCGCCGAGGAAAACCCGGCTCCAAATAGTCCTATAGCAAAAAACCACTTTGCCCATCTGCCCAGGGTTGGCTCCAGCTGTACTGCCATGTCTCCTGCATCGGCCACTTCCATGCCGGTGCCATGAATAACAGCAGAAGAAGTTATAACAATCGCCAGAGTAATTAAACCGCCGATAATTATAGAAAATATTGTATCAAATCTGGCTGCCCCTAAATGCTCTTTTCCCTTCCATTTATCCTGAACTGAGGACGCATGCAGAAATAAATTATAAGGGACTACCGTTGTACCGATCAGGGCAATAACAAGTGTGAGCCCCTCCCCCTCCGGAAGTGAAAATGTAAAAAGCCCGGCAAATATCTCACCCAGGTCAGGCTGGACAAAAATTGCTGTGATGATAAAAGAAAGGCTCATCAGAGCTACAAGGCCTATCAGAACTCTTTCCACAATTTTATATTTTCCCGTCCACAGTATCGCCAGAGCTACCAGACCTATAATCGGTCCCCATACCTGCTCAGATATACCAGTTATAGTTGCCAGTCCCATAGCTCCGCCCACAATGTTACCTGTTTCAAAAGCTGCAGCGCCAACTCCTATTGCTCCTACAACAAGAAAGATGGCTACACCTTTGATCACAGGATTGTCAAACTCTTTTCTCAGGGCCTCTCCCAGGCCTTCACCACTTACTATACCCAGTCGGGCCGAAAACTCCTGCAAAATCATCGTAGAAATTATAGAAAATGCTACCGCCCAGAGCAGTACATAGCCGTGATCCGCTCCAGTCACAGTAGCTGTTGTTACAGTGCCAGGGCCAATAAATGCTGCAGCTACCATCGCTCCAGGGCCAATCTGTTTTAACCTCTCGAGAAAATTCATTGTAATCCTCCTTTGTTGAAGTATTATCATTTATGATTGAATTTATGTTTGAAATATAATGATGATAGTTTTTCAGAGCTGTCATTTAAAAGATCCTTAAATTCTCGATTGCGAAGATCAGTTATAAGCATTTATCCGGAAGAGTGAGTTATAACGAAAAATTCATTTCATTACAGCAACCTGCAGTGTAACTGCCCGCAAAATCACTCTTCCTGGCAAATTATAAATGTTCAGCCAGGGGCTTAATCTTAATACCAGCTTCTTCAATCCCCCCCACCAGTTTTTTGACAATTTTCAGCGCCTCAGGATTATCCCCGTGTACACAGATAGTATCGGGATTAACAGAAATGACATCACCAGAAATAGTCTTTACCCTGCCCTCTTTAATCATTTTTATCACGCGTTTATTAATCTTCTCTGAATTCTCCAGAACCGCCCCCTCACGTGACCTTGAGGCCAGTGTGCCATCCTCATTATATGCTCTGTCGGCAAATGCTTCGAAAGCCACCCTCAGTCCTTTTGATTCAGCCGCTCTATACAGCTCGGTACCGCCCAGAGCCACAAAAATTAAATTCTCGTCAATTTCCCTTACAGCTTCAGCAGCCGCTGCGGCTATTTCGTAATTGCGAGAAGCCATATTATAAAGAGCTCCGTGAGGCTTAACATGCTGGATTTTTTTGCCCGCTGATCGGGCAAAAGCCGATAAGGCTCCAATTTGATATTTAAGCAAATTTTTTATTTCAGCCGGAGCAATATCCATCTCCCGGCGACCAAAACCATTTAGATCTGGCAAGGCAGGATGAGCACCTATACCAGCATTATGTTTAGAAGCCAGAGAAACCGTTTTCTCCATTACATTGTGGTCTCCGGCATGAAATCCACAGGCGATATTGGCTGAGGAAACGTATTTTATAACCTCTTCATCCATTCCCAGTTCATAAACTCCAAAACTTTCCCCCATATCACAGTTTAAATCTATAATATTGCCAGGCAAAAATATGCCACCTCCCTCTTGTAAGTTAGATTAAGCTATTTAAGTTTATTTTTATAATTTTAATAAGACAATCTATTATAAGGCTACTTAGTTAAAATTGTATCAACAAAAAGTAATTATATAAAGCCAGGCAATATAATATATACCAGTATACAAGTATTAAAGGCAGCTTTTGATTTTTGCTGCTGTCATAATATAAAAGGTAATATCTATAATTATTTC
>CAYOFJ010000284.1:0-2889 GCA_964403065.1 uncultured Halanaerobiaceae bacterium
CTTCTATATCAGCTCTCTGCAGAGCTTCTTCAACCGCAATTGCCCCCAGATCAGGTGCAGAAATCCCTTTTAAACTGCCGCCGAAAGTCCCTATAGGAGTTCTGACAGCACTTGCAATTACCACTTTTCTTTTGCTCATAAATAAAGCCCCCCTCAGAATTAATTTATATATTCTTTATTTTATGTTATTAATCATTATATAAAGTCATCTTAATATTTATTCTTCCAGTAGATGATCTACAAAAATTCCCGGAGTCATAACCTCATCGGGATCAATTTCACCTGCCGAAACAATATCTTCAGCCTCAGCAATTACTCTGTCTCCTGCCATCGCCACAATAGGATTATAATTTCGCGCCGCTTTACGGTGGATAAGATTACCCTTTTCGTCAGCTTTACACCCTTTTATAAGAGCAACATCGGCAGATAGAGGTTTAGCTAAAATGTGTTCTTCACCTTCTACTTCAATTATTCGCTCACCTTCAGCTGCTTCGGTGCCTATTCCTACGGGGGTTAATACTCCCCCCAGCCCGGCGCCAGCTGCCCTGATTTGCTCTATTAAAGTCCCCTGAGGAATCAACTCAACTTCCAGTTCTCCGGAATTATACTGTTTCCCGGAATCTTCATTGGTTCCTATATGACAGCAAATTGCTTTTTTAACTCGCTTTTGCGAAATTAATGAACCTACCGTCCCTTCTGTAAAACCAGTATCATTGGTAATAAGAGTCAGGTCTTCAGCACCACTCTCCAGCAGCAGCTCTATCAATCTATCAGGACTGCCTACTTCTAAAAAACCTGCCACCATAACTGTCTGACCATCTGCAAAAACATCTTTTATCTCTTCTGAATTAACAAGTTTACTCATATGATTATTCCTCCTTGTTGAGAGCTGACGAAATAAATCCGGTAAAAAGAGGATGGGGATCATTGGGGCGAGAGATAAATTCAGGGTGAAACTGAACTCCAACAAACCAGGGATGATCAGAAACTTCTATAACCTCCACCAGGCGCTCATCCGGGGACAAACCTGCCAGGGTTAGACCTTCTTCTTCTAAAACTGTGCGATAGCGATTATTGAATTCGTAACGATGCCTGTGTCGCTCATAAACTATCTCCTTTGCATAAAGTTCTCGGGAGAGTGAGCCCTGCTTTAAAGTGCAGGGATAACGTCCCAGCCGCATGGTACCACCCATTTTTTCTATATCCTGTTGTTCGGGCATTAAATCAATTACTGGATGCTCACACTCTGGAGCAACTTCAGTGGTATTTGCATCTTTCAAACCCGCTTCATTGCGAGCAAATTCAATTACAGCACACTGCATACCCAGACATATGCCTAAAAAGGGGATATCATGGCTGCGGGCAAAATTTACTGCAGAAACTTTGCCTTCTATACCTCTTTCACCGAAGCCGCCCGGAATTATAATTCCGTCCAGATCTCCCAGGATGTCCTGTAACTTCTCCTGATCTTCGAGTTCTTCTGAGCTAATATAATCTATCTCCACCTCACAATCCTGGTCTATACCGGCATGATCCAGGGCCTCTAAAATACTCAGATAAGCATCAGGCAATTCTACATACTTTCCTATCAGCCCAATTTCAACCTGCTGAGTCCTATTTTTCATCTTTTCCACCATCTGTCTCCAGGAAGCCAGGTCAGGCTCATGGGTTTTAAGATCTAATCTATCAATTACTATATCATCAAGACCTTCTTCTGCCAGGTTTAAAGGCATTTCATAAATATGGTCACAGTCAACCGCTTCTATAACTGCTTCTCTTTCGATATCACCAAACAAAGAAACTTTATCTTTTACTTCTTCTGTTAGCTCTCTATCAGCCCGGCAGACAATGATATCAGGATGAATACCTATACTGCGCAGTTCTTTAACACTGTGCTGGGTGGGTTTAGTCTTTAGTTCTCCGGCCGTTTTTAAATAGGGAATAAGAGTGCAGTGAATAAAACAAACTCTTTTGGGGCCTAATTCCCCCCGCATCTGCCTGATCGCTTCCAAAAAGGGCAGACCCTCAATATCACCGACAGTTCCTCCAATCTCAGTAATTACCACCTCATAATTTCCTTCTTCACCTGCTCTGCGAATTCTATCTTTTATCTCATCGGTAATATGAGGTATAACCTGGACAGTAGAGCCCAGATATTCGCCCTTTCTTTCCTTACTAATAACGTTACCATAAATCATACCTGTAGTTACATTATTATTTTGACTTAAATCTGTATCTATAAAACGCTCGTAATGTCCTAAATCGAGATCAGTCTCTGCTCCATCATTGGTGACGAAAACTTCCCCGTGCTGATAAGGACTCATGGTCCCGGGATCCACATTTATGTAGGGATCAAATTTTTGAATTGTTACATTTGCGCCGCGACTCTTCAGAAGTCTTCCCAGGGAAGCAGCAGTAATTCCTTTGCCGAGAGCAGAAACTACTCCTCCAGTTACAAAAATATAGTTTGTCATAATCGCTGTAAATCCCCCTTGCTTACATCTGCTCTGGAGCAGATATTCCAATTAAATTAAGTGCATTAACCAGCACAATTCTGGCAGCCTCTACCAGTTTGAATCTGGCCAGGCTCAATTGTCGATCATCAGTTAACACCTGACATTTATTATAAAATATATGAAAAGAATTGGCCAGATCATAGATATAATTTGCCAGTCTGTGAGGAGCGCGCTGACGGGCAGCCTGTTTGATCTCATCGGGATAATAAGCCAGCTGCTGAAGCAATTCCTTTTCCGCTTCATCCTCCAGCAAACTCAGGTCGGCTTTATCTATATCAGCCAGCAAATTCTCAGTATTTTCTTTTATACTGCAAATACGGGCATGTGCATACTGAATATAATACACAGGATTATCCTTGGATTCCTTTTTGGC
>CAYOFJ010000285.1:0-2878 GCA_964403065.1 uncultured Halanaerobiaceae bacterium
CAGGAGCCATAAATCTTATAACTGCCATTCTTTTTGACTACAGAGCTTTTGATACTCTGGGAGAAGCTACTGTTATATTTACCGCTGCCAGTGTCGTGGCCATGCTTCTTCCTCTGCATAAAGCTTCTATGCTCAAAACCGAATTTACCCCCGTGGTTCATCAGTCTATAGCTTTTATTCTGCCCTTTTTATGGATAATAAGCATATTTCTGGTATTTTATGGACATCTTTCTCCCGGGGGAGGGTTTTCGGGCGGTGTGATCATAAGCGCTATTTCCATTCTGATCATATTCACCTATGGTTTTAAATATATGACAAATCGTTTCAGTGTAGAAAGATTATCTTTGATTGAAGATGTTGGGGCTCTTAGTTTTCTATTGATCGGTCTTTTGGGTATTGCGGCCGGAGGAACTTTTCTGGCCAACAGTCAGGCCGGATTATTTTTAGGTGAACCGGGTGAACTTCTCAGCGGCGGTTTCATGCCGCTCTCTAATCTGGCGGTAGGTGCAAAAGTGGGCACAGGCCTGAGTGTCATATTCATCTCTCTTGCTCGGGAGGATTGATATTGTGATATTGCTGTATCCAGCTGTAACTGTATTAATATGTATGGGAATATATACGGTTTTAACCCAGAATAATATGATTAAAATTGTGGTGGGAATAAGCATTATAGAATCTTCCATAATTCTGCTGCTGGGAGCGATGGCATATGTTCCGGAGGGGGCAGCACCTGTGCTGGATAAAAGTTATGCAACAGTAGTGGACCCCCTTCCTCAGGCCCTTGGTCTTACAGCTATCGTGATAAATGCCAGTACAACGGCGATTATGCTGGCGCTGGTCATAAAGCTGTATAACAGGTACAACACGTTAAATATTCATGAGATTAAGAGGCTGAGGGGTTAAATTATAATTTTGTTGATTTTTTAAACGTAATTTTGTCTTTCTGGTAGGAGGAACAAACATGCACCTGCCTGTATGGTTAATAATAATTCCCCTATTTATGGTTTTTTCTTTAGGAATATTTGCTTATATTAACAAAAAAATAATTAAACCTCTGGTTATAATAGGAGCTCTCTTCCAGACGGTATTGATAATCTTTTTTATTTTGAGAAGAGGAAAGGAAATTCCGGTCACCTATAGACTGGGGTCCTGGCAGAGTGATATAGCTATAAATATAGCTATTGATGGTTTTAGCCTGGTGATGTTAATTTTGATGGTATTGATTGTCATATTGAGCTTAATTTATTCCCTCTCGGAAATTAAAAAGGGAAGCGTAAAGTTTTATATGCTTATAAATGTTCTTTTTGTGGGGATTACCGGGATGGTAATGACAGCCGATCTTTTTAATCTGTATGTTTTCTTTGAAATAACCTCCATTAGCTCCTATGCTCTTGTGGCCTTCAATGATAGGGATATATCTCTGGAAGCTGCCTTTAAGTATTTGATGATAGGAACGGTGAGCGCAGTATTTTTGCTGCTGGCGATTGTGCTCACTTATCAGGCCACTGGTACATTGAATATGGCTTTAATTCCAGAGGGAATGGAAGAGGTGCCAGTCCTGACCAGACAGTTACTTTTCACCTTTTATATGATAGGGTTGGGAGTAAAATTTGCCATCGTACCTCTGCACACCTGGCTGCCGGATGCCTATATGTCAGTTCCCATCACCTATAATGTTCTCTCATCCGGACTGGTTGTTAAAGCTTCCTTCTTTGTGCTGGTGAGGATATTATATATTCTATTCGGTGTGGAATTTCTGGCTGATAATATGCTGACTTCAGTGCTTTTGATCTGGGGTATTTTTTCTATGCTTTTTGGTCATGCTGCAGCGTTTCAGCAGGATAATCTCAGGCGTCTGCTGGGGTATTCTACTATTGCGCAGATGGGATACGTTATAATTGCCTTCAGCCTGGGTACAGCTGCGGGTATAGTGGCCGGCAGCCTTCATATGATAAATCATGGAATTATGAAGGGCACAATATTTTTTGCCGCCGGTTCTTTAAGGAGAGCTACCGACAGCTATGAACTGGAAGATATGCATGGTCTTGCCGATATTAAACCCTGGACATCACTCATATTTGTACTTATACTGCTTGCCATGGTGGGAATACCTCCTTTTAATGGTTTTGTCAGTAAGTGGCTGATACTGGAGGCTTCTGTGCAGGCAGGGAATATGATCGCTGCCTTTCTAATAATTGTTGGCAGCTTTTTATCTCTGGGATATTATCTCAGTATTATTCTTAATATTTATACCGGGTATGAGGGACCAGCTGAATTTACTTCTGAAGTTCGATGGAATGAGTCTTTGCCTACAGGAATACTGGCTGTGCTGTGTTTAATTCTGGGATTTGTTCCTTCTTCACTGCTGGTTGTTATCGGAAATGCCCCTGAATTTGTTCTGGAAAGGCATAATTTTATTAATTTGATTTTAGGAGGTTAGATGAAGTCAGCAGGAAGGCTGGATAATTATTAACCGGATAATATGATTAAGAATCGAGAAGGAATTTAAAACCAGTCAATAGTTGTATGTTTATTGCAGGAGGAGGTCTGCCGGTGTTGAATCCAGGTATGCCCGTCTTATTAGCTTCATTACTTTGCTTTTTTGCCCGCAGTAAAAAACAGGAAATATCAATTTCCTTAATAGCTCTAACCGCCTCACTGGCTGCTATATATTATGCTCCCGGGGAAGAGATTTTGTCCACAGCCAGCTTTCTTGATATGGATTTAATACTGGCCTATATACAGCCTGTGAGTAGAAACACTGGTGTAATTTTTGCAGCTTTTGCAATTATAGTGTTAATTTATGGATGGAAGTATTTATCCGCTGCCAACATAAGTCTGCTTAATCTTTTTGTGGGCTCCTCTCTGGCGCTCCTGT
>CAYOFJ010000286.1:0-2874 GCA_964403065.1 uncultured Halanaerobiaceae bacterium
CTTCCTTCAAATACACTGGCACAATCATGGGCGATACTTTTAGCTTTGGCCACATACTCATCATCGTCGGGATATTTATTTTCCCTATCTTCCGAAGAATCACTTAAAGGTGTAATATTCTTTTCCATTACAGTTAAAACCGTAACTTCGGCATCCATTTCATCCACCAGCTCCAGGGTCTTTTTTACAGCTTTATCACAAGCAGCCGAACCATCTACTGCCAATAGTATTTTTTCCATTAATTATCACCTCTTACTTATATTATAAATCAATTATTGCCCCGGATAAACCCGAAAGTTCTATCTGCAGTCCATCCTCAGAAATCGATATCATTTCCTCTCGATATAAATCACGATAATCCTCTTCATTATTTAAATCAACCTTATCAAGTTCTTCCTGAGTTATCTTCAGTTCAATATCACTTTCATCAGCATTCACTATTACCAGCATATTATCATTATAATCCGATCTTAAGAAGGCATAGACCATTTCTTCTTCAGTCTCTACTTTAGAAATTTCTCCTCTGCGCAAAACTTTATTTTCGTTCCTGATCTGGATAAGTTCACTGATATATTCTTTTAATTCTTCATCAGGAGCAGTATATTCCCTATCTTCCCAGACCATGGTTCTGCGATTATCAGGATCATCCTCACCTTCCATACCTATTTCATCACCATAATAAATCATGGGGGCTCCCATATAGGTGAACTGTAAAAACTTGCTCAATTTAAATCTTTCCCGGTCTCCGTCAACAACATTCATGTAACGTGCGGTATCATGGCTGCCCAGCAAATTTAACAGCGAATAAACAGCCTGGTCTGGATAATCGAATAAAATTCTCATCATTTCTCTATGAAATTCCTCAGCTGTAAATCTTCCCTGGCCAGCAAAACTATTAACAGCATTTCTGAACCGGTAATTCATTACTGCATCAAATTCATCACCCTGCAGGTAGGGGCTGGCATCATCCCAGATTTCTCCCGTGATATAAGCCTCTTCATCGAGGGATTTCACATGTTCACGCCAGTCTGACCAAAAATCAGGATCAGTTTGGGTTACATCTGTGGGAACATCAAGCCTCCAGCCATCTATACCTTTATCCATCCACTTTTCTGTAATATTCCAGATATATTCTCTAACTTCGGGATTGGCTACGTTTAATTCAGGCATATGGCCAAAATCCCACCAGCCGTCATAATTGGGCTGCAAATCTTCCTGCTGCTGTTCATATAAAGATTTTACAGGAAAACTGTGGATATTGAACCAGTCCACATAATCAGAGTCCTCTTCTTTTTCTATTACATCCTGAAAAGCCCAGTGTTCATATCCTACATGATTAAAAACTCCATCCAGAATAACTCTAATATCGTGCTGATTGAGCTCTTCTATCAATTCGGCAAAAAATTCCTGAGATGCTTCCTGATCACCCTGATAAACCAGACTGGTATCTATATATTCAAAGCCAGAGGTGTTGTACCGATGATAGGCACTGGCAGCAAAAATAGGATTAAAATATATAGCATTAATACCGAGCTCCTGCAGATAAGGTATTTTCTCTTTAACCCCCAAAAGATCGCCGCCGTAAAAAGCATAATATCCGGCTGGCGGGTGAATAGAATTATCTCTCTCACTGAGCTGTTCTTCCCCGCGCAAAACCGGGTTATCTCCAGGTTTTATACCCTGTTTCCAATCTGGAATAAAAGTTTCATGTCTATCGTTCTCATTTTTATATAATTCTATATACCGGGGATCATTATCACTGCTGGCTTTAGCAAATCTGTCGGGAAAAATTTGATAAAAAACGGTATCCTGAACCCAATCGGGAGTCTGAAATATATCTTCCTGGTTCATATCTACAGTAAATTTACCTGCCTCACTCTGGTCACCGGCAGGTCCTTGATTGCCATAATAATAATCGCTTTCTCCATCAATTATTTGAAAATAATAAGAAAACTGATCTTCAGGTATATCTATGACTCCTCTATAAAAATCTGAAGTCCTGTGGCTGAGAAATCTCCTTAAGTCTAAACTTTTGTCAGTCTCCTCCGCAAACTCCAGGTTGAGTTTTACTGTTTCTACTTCTCCTCGATAAGTTTCAAAATGAAAGGTTATTTTTTCTTCTGAGCGAGGATTGAAATAACTCAAATCATCATTATCATGGAAAAGCAAATCAGGAGTAATCTGTCCATCACCGCGAACCGGCTGATCTTCTGGCAGCATTTCAGCTTCTCCCACATGTATAACAGCATTTTCGCCCCCAAAACCATCCGGAGCATAATCATCTGCCCCTTCGGGTCTAATCCAATCTTCTCCTTCAATCACAAATTTATATTCATATTCACCCGGTTCCAGGAAAATGGTAACATCATATTCACCATCACCTGTATCATCTGTCATGAGTGTACCTTCTGGATCCCAGTTATTGAATTCTCCGGCCAGAAATACTTTATCCACCGCTATGGGTGGTTGATAGCTAAATGTTACTTCTACCAATCCGGGGGCGTGTTCTGTAAGTTCTTCCGCTTCAGCACCAGAAATTGTCAGGGTGACAAACAACATCAGTATTACAAAAAGCAGAAAATAAAATTTTGTCTTTGAACAGCTTTTTTTCATTCCCGAAAAGCCAATCTTTATACCCGGCATCATATTATCTCTCCTTATTCAAACGTTTGCATAATGAAAATTAAAAAATCTTTCCTGTGTATATATTTCCATATTAAATAGAAAATCCCTGCATTTTTAATAAAATCATCAGGAAAGATTAAAAAAGTATTGGAAGCTATGAAGCTATGTGATACTAGAAATTTTTGGAAACCCGGGTAATAACTATGGCCAAAAAATTGTGCCCCGGCTCAGGATAAATAATATAGTGAA
>CAYOFJ010000287.1:0-2868 GCA_964403065.1 uncultured Halanaerobiaceae bacterium
AACAGGATTTTAATCGGGTTTTTGTCGGACAGGGTTTGATCAACATAGTCTGTTCCTTTTTCAGCGGTTTTGCTGTCACCGGCTCTTTCACCAAAAGTTTTGCCAATCTGCAGGCCGGAGCCCGCAGCAGATTATCCGAGCTGATAGCCGCCATCTCCATGGTCCTGTTCATAACTGTTTTTAGACCGGTGGGAGCTTACATTCCTATCGCCGGACTGGCGGGCCTGGTTATGATGGTAGCGGTAAAGATGGTGGACTGGAAAGAGATCAAAGACAGTTTTCTCAACAGATTTGACGGTCTTATTTTTACAGCGACCTTTATAATGACCATTATGGCACCGCGCATAGATTACGCCATTTACTTCGGTATGATAGTTTCTTTTATCCTTGTTTTAAAAGAAACCAGTCATGTAAAATATTCTCATATAGATTATGAAGAGGACAATGGTGAGTTTGTGGAAATGGAGCCTGAGGAGGATAACGGAGGAGAAGAGGAGTACACGGTTATAAATCTGGCCGGTAATATAGTTTTTAGTGCTTCCGATGAATTTAAAGAAAAGCTGGATGTAAGTTTTCAAAAAGAGCAGAAATTTGTCCTGAGAATGCGGGATGTAGAGAGCATCGACCTCACATCTCTGCGTGAGCTGGAAAGCTTTATAGATAGAGTCAAAGACCATGGTGGTCTGGTTATTGTCTGCGGACTCAGTGATGATTTGAGAGAGATGTTTGAAAAATATAAGCTCGATGAAAAAGTGGGCTCCGATAATGTATTTGAAACTCACGACAAAATGCTCAAATCCACCGAATCTGCTATAGAACAGGCCAACAACTGCAATCTCCCGGTGGAAGATTTTGCAGATGAAGACTGTGAAAATGAGGATGAAAACAGGAAAGAAGATGCGCAGGAATAAACCAGGCTGAAGTCCGTAAAATGTTGATTTTATGCCTGCTAAATAGTAAAATAATTTATGAACCGCCGGTGATATCCGCGATGTTTTTGTCGCGGATTTTTCTATGGAAGATGTGCTTTTCCAGCAGAAAAAAGCAAAAAGTTTTCAAGAATTTTTAGCAAAAAGGTTGTTTCATAAAATAGCTGCTGCTCAAAAGTATAAAGTTCATTAATCCCGAGGTGCCCCCGGATGAAATCCGTCAATGATCTAACATTTCTGCCCGAGAGTGTTGAAGAAGTCAGAGATGACCTGGTGGCCGGATTTTCCGTGGCCGCCCTGGCCCTGCCGCAAAACATGGCCTATGCTTTAATAGCCGGCCTCGATCCTATATATGGTCTTTATACTTCTATTGTGGCCATGTTGGTGGGCGCTATTGTGGGTCCTTCCCGCTATTTAATAGTAGGACCAACCAATATGATGGCCCTGGCTATCGCCAGCAGTTTGGGTGGGGTGGAAGTTAATTACTTCCAGGCCGTGCTGCTTTTCACCTTTATGGTCGGTATTTTCCAGCTTATGCTGGTGGTGCTGCGTCTGGGAGAACTGGTCAATTATGTTTCCCGATCGGTTATTAACGGTCTCACCTCTGGTGTGGCTCTGCTGATAATTGTGGGACAGCTGGGCAGTTTTACCGGAATTGAACATCCTTCGGGTTTTAATATACTCATGGATATTTATTACTTTACCGGCAGTCTGGAAGAGATCAATATATTTGCCCTGTTGATAGGTGTTTTGACCATTGCCATTATAATTTCTAAAAAGATAGCCCCCTTTACCTTTCCGGGCTATCTAATTTCCATGGTGGCAGCTGTGATTATTACTATGCTGCTGGGCTGGCACGAGCATGTAGAAGTAGTCGAACATTTTCCCGGCGGTCTGCCGGCTTTCACTCCGGTCAACTTTGATCCCGGGTTTATGTTTGACTATTTCCCCGCAGCCCTGTCAGTGGCCGTGCTGGGTTTTATTCATGCTATGGGACCGCTCAAATCTATGGAGTTACACACCGGAGAAGAAGTTGATTTTAATAAGGCTTTTTTCAGCCAGAGTATTGTCAATATAGCCTGTTCTTTTTTCAGCGGTTTTGCCGTCAGCGGTTCTTTTACCAAAAGTTTCGCCAATCTGCAGGCGGGAGCAAAAAGCAGTCTTTCGGAACTTTTTGCTGCTCTCACCATAGTTCTGTTCATAACTATTTTTCGGCCGTTGGGTGAATTTATCCCCATACCTGCCCTTTCCGGTCTGATTATTATGGTTGCTGTCAAGATGGTTGATTGGGAAGAGATAAAAGACAGTTTCCGCAATCGCTTTGATGCTATGATTTTTACAGCTACGTTTTTGATGACAATACTTTCACCCCGACTGGATTACGCTATATATTTCGGTGTTCTGGTATCTTTTGTGCTGATTCTTAAAAATACCAGCTCGATCAACTACTCTCATTTTGATTATCATCAGCGGGAAAGCAATTTTTTCCAGCAGGACCTGGATGATGTCAAAGAAAATGATTATATAGTTATCAATCTCTCGGGCAATATCAACTTTAATGCTGCTGATAATCTCAAGGAAGAGCTGGATGAGAGCTATCAGGATGAGCAGAAATTTATTATCCGCATGCGAGATGTGGAAAATCTTGACCTGACATCTCTTAGGGAACTGGAACAGTTTATCGATAAAGTTCAGGGCCATGAGGGTGCTGTCATAATCTGTGGTATGGATGAAAATCTGGAAAAGATGTTTAAGAAGTATGATCTTGATGATAAAGTTGGTGAGCAGTGCATGTTCTCCGCCGATGACCACATTTTTTCCGCCACTGAAGCGGCTATAGAAAAAGCTGAGGATATTGATCTACCCTATGATGTAGAAGAAGACGCACCTGAGCAGGAAGAAGACGATGGGGGTGAAAAGAACAAATAAGGTAAGTTGT
>CAYOFJ010000288.1:0-2845 GCA_964403065.1 uncultured Halanaerobiaceae bacterium
CTGGCTAAAAGAGAAGTACGGAGAAAATTACGAGGAATACAGGAGGAAAGTCCCCAGCCGATTTATTCCGCGTTTATAATTTTGAGCAGCATTATTTTTCGACCGCTCAGTTTCCCCTTGAATTGATGCTTTGAAGATTTATATTTAAATATGGAGGTGAATTTTAATGGATTTAAGCAATCAAAATGCATTTCGGCTTATCTATAATTTAGGAAATAAGTTTTTCTTAACTCATAAACCGGGTCATCACCTTCAAACCTCCTTTCAGTTCAAGCCTTTCTTCCACAAGGTCATCTATAGCTTCGCTCATATCTCTTATTCCTATATTTTCCATTTTAACTACACCTCCTTTGTTTAATTTTCCACATCAGCAAGTAAACAATTTTATTTTTTTCATTTATAATTATTTTCTTGCAATTTAGAAAACAAGGAGGAATAATCTGTAAAAATCAAGAATTTATATTTAAGAGAATCTGTTTTATGTATTGACCAATAAAGTTTGATTATAAGTAGATTTACCAAATAAAGAGCCCTTTTCTTTTTTTAGAGGGGTTTAATCTTAAAATAAAAGTTTAGCTGAGGTGATATAATGCCACAAAAGGCCAGATTATGGAAAGTAAGCGAAGATAATTTAAAAGAGATATCTTCTTTGAATTTAGAGGCAGAAGAAAAGCTGGAAAATTGGTTAGAAGAAGATATCTCTTTGATTTCCCAAAACTATTTGGTCATTGGAAGACAGGTGTCAACAGACTACGGACATTTTATTGATTTGCTTTGCCTTGATATTCATGGTGATGTGGTAATAATTGAATTAAAGAGAGCAATGACACCAAGAACGGTAACAGCTCAAATACTGGATTATGGGTCCTGGATTGAAGACCTTTCATACGAAAGAGTTGAAAATATAGCTAATGAATATTTTTCAGAAAGCAATTCATCTCTTGAAGACGAATTTGAACAAAAATTTAATGAAAAACTACCTGATACCCTGAATGAACATCATAAAATGATTATAGTTGCCACTGAAATTGATAACTCTACTGAAAGAATAGTGAATTACCTTTCAGATAGTTATGGTGTTGATATCAATATGATAACTTTTCAATTTTTTCAGGAGGAAGATGGCAGTAGTTTTGTGACAAGAGTATTTTCTATAGAACCGGAAGAAATTGAACAAAGGGTAAGAACAGGGAGCTCTAATAAAACCAGGAGGAGATTAAGTCGCCAGGAACTTGAAGAAATGGCTCGAGAAAGTGAAGTTCAGGATATATATAAAGAATTTACAGAAAATATTGTGCCAATTTTTGATAGACAAACTACAAGTAAAAGTTCTTTGACTTTAAAAGGCTCACTTCCTGATAGTCCGAATACTATTCTTAATGTTTTTCCCGGAGAGAGTAGCCGCGAAGCAGGTTTGAAATTTCAGATTTATCCGGAAAGATGTGCTTCTTTTTTTGATATAAAAATTGAAAAATTAAAAGAAATATTGCCCGGGGATTTAAGAGACGCAAGCTGGGAAGATGGGCCAATGCGTCTGGAAGGCTATTTTGCTAGTCCGGAAGATGTGATGAAAACAAAGGAAAATTTATTGGAATGATTTAAAATTTTCCTATTAAATTGGTGATTCTAATTTTTATAGAAAGATTTACTAATTTTTTTAAAAGCCATGAAAATAGTTATAGAAAATAATCCTTAAAAGGAATGACAGATTTAAATTTGTTAATAGCGGTTATGAAAATAGTAATTTTATCTACACATTCTCTAGAAAATTCATTTTTGTCCTGTGAAAATATATTTTCGGATTTATGCGAATTTGTCGATATCACTGAGGATATGAATCTTTATACTTCGGGAGAGTATCTGAAATTTTTTACAGTGCAGAGTTTTAAAGGTCTTGAGTAGCGGATTATTATTCTGGCGGGTATTGAGGACTTTGAGGAAGATTATGACAGTTTGCTAAACTATACTGCTATCTTTCGGGCCAGGGTAAGATTACATTTTTACTACAGGAAAGATATAGAGGGCAAAGTAAAAGAAGCTCTGGCTTAAATTTTAAATGAATAAATTATTTAATTTGGGGTGATCAAAATTTTTTGGGAAGAAACTCATAAAAAGAACTTATTTGAAATTGCCGTAGATGAATATGTCAAACTGTGGGAGAAAGATAGTTATGGAGAACAGTACAAATTCGAAATTCTATCCGATTTAAATGAAAAATTGGACAAAAATGAAATAGGGGCTGAAAATATTGGTAATATAGTATCCAGGTTGGATAGTTCTAATCCTACCAGCGGCAGTTTTGCCCACTGGTCAGCTATAGATAATTTAGAGAATTTAGCAGAAAAAGATTCCGAACGAATGAGTGAAGCTCTGGATTATCTAATTAATAGTGACGACGAATTGAGCAGGAGAATTAGTTATTTTAGAGAAACTGGCAAAGAAATAGATGATGATGTGACTTTAGGAACTCCACTAATAGGTTACATTTTAGCAGCCTTTGATAGAAAGAGGTATGGGATATATCTGGATAGAGCCATGAGAGATTTTACAGAATTATTTCAGATCGATTGCCCGGGTAGTGTGAGTGAAAAGTACAGTTTATATTGTGAATTTTGTGAGCAAATAGTTGATTATATGCTGGAAGAAAACTTTCTGGAAGAGTTCAATGTTATTTATGCTCAGGATTTTATTTTTCTTCTCTCTCAACATGACGATTATAGATTTGAGACATTTTTACGATATTTAGTAGATATGGCCAGGAAATTGAAAAAATACAAAGAATCTCTTGAAGAATTTTTGAATGTAATTAAGCAGATGGATAAGGATTATTTAAGAAATCAGAAAG
>CAYOFJ010000289.1:0-1070 GCA_964403065.1 uncultured Halanaerobiaceae bacterium
AAAAAAGCATCTTTTTAAGCTCTTGCCAGACTGTTTCTACGGATATATTTTTCATACATTTATGATGTTCAACCGGGCAGCTATGCTCCTCACATGGACGACACTCCACACTGTTATTGGTTATAACACCGGTGTGATCATCCCATCTATAAGGACGATAATTTTGCTCGTCACTCGGTCCGAACAAAGCAATCAACGGGGTTCTCGCCAGGGCGGCAATATGTACAGGACCTGTATCACCGCTCACCACCACTTCCGCATTTTTTATCAAAGCTAATAGCTGAGGAATACTGGTCCAGCCGGCCGAATTGAATATTCTGGCCTCTGATATATTACTTGAATTTATATGCAAAATTTCCTTTACAATTTTATTATTTCTTTCTCTATCAATCTCACTACCTGTTAATACAAGTCCGACTTGTGTATTATTTAAAATTAAACTTCCTAATTCAGCAAATTTTTTCGACGGCCAGCGTTTGCTGGACCAGCTTCCCCCGGTGTTTAAAATCAGATAATTTTCACCTGCTGATCCGGCCAAATTTTCAGCTAAAAAAGATTTCACATCAGTTACAGCCTCTGATGTGGGTTTGACCTCCGGGAGCTGCATAGTCTCCGGGACCTCTAAACCCAATTCTTTCAGCCACTGCAGTTGATAATCTACCATATGCATATTCTCCGGCTGCCAACTGCGCGAAAAATGAAGAAGAAGCTTTTGGCCCGATCTATCGAACCCTGCTCTGTATCCCGGGCAGGCAATCCGCTGCAAAATTGTACTGCGCCAGTTCCCATGAATATTAAGGCTCAGCGAATAATTTTTCTGTCGTAAAAATCTGGCAGTTTTGACCGCTGAAAGCAAATCATCACTCTTATTGAAAGCAAATAATTCGTCAATAAAACCCGCTTCACTTAACAGAGAAGCAAAATTATCATTTGCTACCAGAGATAACTTTAGCTGAGGGCGTTGTTGCTTAATTTCCGCCAGCAGTGGCAAACAAAATATTAGATCACCTAAATACAAAAGATTTATTACCATTAATTCATTACTTTCTCGAAATTTTCTTTTTAACATG
>CAYOFJ010000289.1:1080-2830 GCA_964403065.1 uncultured Halanaerobiaceae bacterium
TTCTCTGTTTGCTTTCTCCGGAATGCAAGGAAATTTCTGGCACCAGACTCTTTAAATCCCCAGCCACCTCATCTACAGACAGCCTTTGCATACAATTATGATGGCCCAGAGGACATTTTTCCTCCCCACAACCCAGACAGTCCAGATTTTCATTTCTAATTATCTGTTTATCCTGACAGTAAGGACCATATCGTTCCGGAAGAGTAGGTCCCATAATTGCAGCTACAGAAGTGTCAGCTGCCGCAGCTAAGTGCATGGGCCCAGTGTCAGCCCCTAAAAAGAAATTAACTCTGGTTAAAACTCCATACAACTCTATCAAATTTAGCTCATCAGCAGCATTATAAAATTTTCCCGCAAACTCCCGTTCAAATTCGTAAGAAAAAATCTGCTGAATTCGTGATCTTTCCCCGGGACCACCACTTATTATAATATCAACTCCGGCAGAAAGTAACCTCTCCACCAGTAATCTATATCTTTCCATAACCCAATTTTTGCTGGGCCAGGAAGAAAGAGGATGTATAACTCCTGTGATATTATTATTTCCGTTATCAGAGTTGATGATTGCAGACAAAGATCCCGGCAGGATTTGCAGCCAATTTTGCGGAAGCTGCAGCCCATAATCCAATTTCTTTCTTCCTTCAGGCATTCGACAGCCCAGTCCCGATGAAATCAGCTCTAAATTCTCTTCAATCCTGTGCTTAAGATTACGTTCGGTCCTCTGTTTTCTAAAATATCTGTCATAAAATAGTCTGCTACCTTCCCGGGATTTTTCCGGACCATATTTGATATCAGGCCGGGAAAAATAAGCTGGTACGGCACTTTTTAGTATGCCATGCAAATCTAAACTCAAATCATAATTTTCCTCGGCCAATTCAGAAAGATAATTTTTCACACTGCCCAATCTCTTGAGCCCTTTCAATCTTTCTTTGCCTCTCCAGTCGGATCTGGGAAGCACCTTTGCTTCATCAACATATTTATTGTTTTTAACCAGAGGAGCTGCCAGGGGCTCCACCAGCCAGTGCAGTTCATATTCCGGACGTTTTTTAGAAAGCAGAGAAAAAGCTGGCAGAGTATGAATAACATCTCCTAAAGCACTAAGCCGTATAAACAATATTTTTTTCGCCTCTTTTCCCAGAGGAAGCAGAGAAAATAATTCACCAATATGCTTTTTTATTTTGTCACCTTTTTGTCTCAGCAGCTGGTAAGCCTTATCTTTATCGGGTTCTAAAGACCTATCAGAAGAATTATAGCCAAGTAATTCTGTAAGCAAATTTGTTAATTCAGACTTATTCTCTATTTGATGAACAAATTCAGTCTGGTTAAAATTTTTCAGTTCAGAATCGATCTCTTCTGTGTGTGGACCTAAAATAACAGGAGAAGAACAGGCCAGAGGTTCCAGAAAATTATGACCCCCTATTTCCGCCAGAGTACCTCCAATAAAAGCTATATCACTGACTTTATAAGCACTCATCAATTCTCCTATTGTATCGAGCAAAAATATTTCGCTATCTTCCTCTATATTGATTTCCCCCTGGCTCCGCTGCTGCCAGATCAAATCCCTCGCCTTTATATGGTCGATTATCTCTTCTTTTCTATCTACATACCTCGGGGCTAAAATCAAAAGTGGTTTAGGAAAATCATCATTTTTTTCTTGCAGCTGTTGAAATTTTTGTTTTAAATTGCAATAAACATCCAGCAGCTGCTTTTCTTCCGGAGAATGAGTACTGCCAGCTACCAGGACCATTCTTTT
>CAYOFJ010000290.1:0-2830 GCA_964403065.1 uncultured Halanaerobiaceae bacterium
GAAGAAATAGCGGGCAGCATCAATACCCACTTCCTCCATAAGCTCTCTCATGGTAACAAACTCACCTTCACGTTTGGACATAGGAAGTTTTTCGCCCCCGCTCATAAGATTAACCATCTGTACTATTATGATTTCCAGCATATCTCGTTCATAACCCAGGGCTTCTATAGAAGCTTTCATGCGATCAATATAACCGTGATGATCAGCACCCCAGACATTAATAAGTTTATCAAATCCGCGATTTATCTTGTCCAGATGATAGGCTATATCCGCTCCCATATAAGTGGGAGTACCATCTGATTTGATAACAACTCTATCTTTGTCATCGCCAAATTCAGAAGAAGCAAACCATATAGCGTCATTTTCTTCATAGATATAACCCTTTTCCCTGAGCTTTTCTACCGCTTTTTCAATACGCCCCTGATCATGCAGAGTCCTTTCACTAAACCAATTATCAAACTCTATACCGAAATCATTTAAATCATTTTTGATGATGCTTAAAATTTTATCATAAGCAAAATCACGGGCGATTTCTTCTGCCTCTGCTTCAGGTTTTTCTTTTAACTCCTCACCATATTGGGATTTAAGTTCTCTGGCTATATCTATAATATACTCACCTTTATAACTATTTTCGGGCATATTTATGTTCTGACCGTATAACTCCAGATACCGCAGATAAGTCGATTTTCCCAGCATTTCCATCTGATTGCCGGCATCATTAATTAGATATTCTCTTTCCACCTCGAAACCAGATTCATTGAGAATAGAAGCCAGGGTATCCCCTACAACTGCTCCTCGACTGTGCCCGACATGTAAAGGCCCTGTGGGATTAACACTTACAAATTCCACCTGCACACGTTTGTTTTGGCCAAAATCAGTCCGACCATATTCCTCACCCAGCGCCAGAATTTTATCGACCGTATTGTAAAGCCAGGCATCGTCCAGCCAGAAATTAATGAAACCGGGCCCGGCCACTTCTACTTTATTTATTATATCACTTTCCAGCTCATCTTTGATATTTTCAGCCAGCTGCCTGGGATTTTTGTCCAGCTTGCCGCCCAGCGCCAGGGCAAGATTGCTGGCATAATCTCCGTGTTCTTCCTCGCGAGGTATTTCTACTTCCACCTCGGGCAGTTCATTATCAGCAGCACCTTCTTCAGTTAATACTCTATTCCTGGCTTGAATTAGATCATCTATTAATTTTCCTTCAATTTCACTTATAGGATTAAAAGTCATATCTATCCCTGCACTCCTTTCTAAATTCCTTCCACAGCTTTCTTAGATTCTATCTCTGGCAAATTCTTTACCATCTTTTTCTTTTTTAAGGGTGGCAAAATCTTTAACTACACATCCCTGTTTTTCCATCTCTTCCATGAGATTTTTTAAAGCTTTAGTAGTACCAATTAAAGATGGAGTCATATAGGCATAGCTCTCCTGTCCTACTGTACGTTTGCATCTGCTTAAAGTAGGAGCAATATCAGAAGCAGGTTTGCCCTTAATTAAACCCTTTTTGGCACTGCCTACAATTACCAGGTCATATTGGTGAAAACTTATCTCATCCCCTTTTACTGAAGCGGGAATTATATCAGCTCTATGGCCCTGTTTTTCAGCTTCCTTTTTTATACCCTGAGCTACACTTTTTGGTCCCTTCTCCTGAGAATGGATGATCAAAATTTTTTTCATCTCCGTCAGCTCCTCCCATCTACAGGAACAAAAAATAATCAGGGTGAAAAAGTATTCTTACTCCCCTAATTATTTTATCTCTCTTTTATTTATTTCCACCTTCAACTTAAAAATCCTGTATTTTTCCCCAATCCAGACCATGTTAAATTATTATCATTTGTTTGGTATAATTGATCGTAATTTTTGCCATATTGCTTTCAATTTAACCCACAGTGCATTTTGGGCACTGGCATTCTTTCGCTCTTTGCGCAAAAATTGCTTAATGGACTTTATCTCTTTTTCCGTAGGCTCCCTGTTAATTTCCCTATAATCCTCGGGAATATAACTGATTTCTTCCCACCTATCTATATCAAATTTTTTCACCTTATCCCTGGATCTTTTAACCAGAAGGTAACCACTGCTCAGTCGAAAAACGATATCGTTATTTTGTTCAGACTCCGGGCAGTAAATGGACTCGATTTCCATTTAATTCACCCCCTGGACCAGTAATCCCGCAGCATTACCAAAAATTTATTTTATGTGGGGCTCTATGTGGGGCTTTAATAATAAAATAAAGTTTGCATTATATTCATTAATATAATGATACACAACTGCAATTTGATTAAAATTATTCCCATTTTACATTTCTTCAACAGAAAAGAATTACCTGCTTTAAATTGTGTTTCCGGTTCAGAATGAGCCGGGCAAATAAATTTAAGCAAATAATAAAGGGGCAGGAAACACCTCGCTTTCCTGCCCGGCGGATAATTAAAGGCAATTTTTCTATATTAAAAATCACACCAATTTAATATAACATAACGTGCAAAAAATTTGCTTTTATTTATTAAAATTTACTTTTTGCTGTTAGACCTTATTGAGCAAGTTCAAGTTCCTGTAATAGCCTGCCCTTGGGCATATACCCGACCAATTTATTATCAACCTCACCCTTGTTAAAAACTATCATTGTAGGAATGCTCATAACTTCATATCTAGAAGCAATTTCCTGATTATCATCTACATTCAATTTGCATACTTTAACTTCATCATCATATTTTTCGGCAATTTCTTCTATGACCGGTGCCAGCATCTTACAGGGCCCACACCAGGAAGCCCAAAAATCTACCAGTACAGGTCTGTCAGCTTCTAATACTTCCTCGTCAAAATTTTC
>CAYOFJ010000291.1:0-2828 GCA_964403065.1 uncultured Halanaerobiaceae bacterium
AAGATCCGTCATTTGATAGGCAGGAGAAAAACGGCTGAAATGCAGAGGAACATCCTGGTTGAGCTCATTATTTATCCAGGCAGCCATCTCACGTATATTTTGAGAATCATCATTGTGTTCAGGCAGTACCAGATTAACTATTTCCAGCCAGGCGCCCTCTTCTTCAATAGTTTTAAGGGACTCAAGCACCGGGTCCCGCTGGGCCTGGCAAATATCTGCGTAAAAATCTTCAGTAAAGGCCTTCAAATCAACAGTGACGGCGTCTATATTCTGCAGCAGATCCTGCAGAGGTTCCTGTCTCAAACCCCCGTTGCTGTGGAATATCACATTTAAACCTCTATCTTTAGCCAGACTGGCGATATCATACATATATTCATAAAAAACTGTGGGCTCATTATACGTAAAAGATATAGAAGGTGCTCCTTGATTCTCTGCTCTCTGCACTACTTCCTCTGGAGTTAAACTATGGACTCTTTGCACTTCATCAATATCTCGCTGGGAAAGATGCCAGTTATGACAGAATTTACAGCGGAAATTACAGCTGGCTGTACCTACACAGAGAATTTGCGAACCAGGATGAAAATGATGCATGGGTTCTTTTTCTATGGGATCGATGTTAACTGCAGAAGGACGGCCATAGACCTGACTGTAAAGAGTTCCCCCCTCATTTTTTCTCACCCGACAAAAACCAGTTCTTCCCTCCGGAATTCTACAACCGCGAAAGCAAAGTTCGCACTGAACATCATCATCAGCAAGAGTTCTGTAATAATAAGCTTCCTGTAAATTTTCACTATTACTGGCAGCAATGCTGACATCATTATTATCATCAGAAGTAAAGCGCCTAACACCCAATAAACCTGTGCCTGCTGCCGCCGCCGCACAGAGCTTAATAAAATCTCTTCTCTTCATTGGAACCACCTCTATAAATTCTCTATCAATTTTGATTAATCTATTCTCATATTAATTTTATCACAAATTTTAAGCTTATCCCAACAATTATTTTTAAATTTCAAACAATAAATGCTGACATTTGTCCTCTCTTATGCTTAATACTATAATATTGCCGCTAAGATGTCCAGCAGCTTAGGGGGAGGACAAATGTCCTAAATGTAAATTTGATAGTTTTTTTCTATTTCTTATAACCAAAACCCGGTATTTTAAATTTGGCTTCTATTTTATCAACCAACCAGGTAGAAATAGTCACTATGATAAGATATATAATTGCGGCAATCAAATAAACTCTGAAAAACTGATAATTCCTGCTGGCTATAAATTTTCCCTGGGTCATTAAATCCGGAGCCCCTATTACATATGCTAGAGAAGTATATTTTAAGATATATATGAATTCATTGGTCCAGGCTGGTATTGACCATCTTATAGCCTGAGGCAGCACAATATAAAAGATTGTCTTCCACTGACTCATTCCCAGAGAATAGGCTGATTTAAATTGTGCTGTTTCTACGGATTCCAGCGACCCCCTGGTATATTCGGCCTGATAGGCGGCACAATTAAGGGTGAATCCCAGATATGCTACGGTGGCAGCACTCAAATTAATACCATAGGGCGGCAGAGCAAAATAAAGTATGAACAACTGAGCCAGCATAGGGGTCCCCCTGATTATTTCAATATAAGTTGTGCATAAAATGGAAATCAATCTATTGCCATAACTTCTCCCCAATGCAAGTAATATTCCCAGAATCGTGCCCAAAAACATCACCACAATGGTGAGGGTAAAAGTGAATCTCAAACCGGACATCAGTCTCCCAAAATTGTCAATAAATATTTCTATGATTAAAAAATCCGTGAAAAATTCCAGCAAAAATCATTCACCACCTTCGCCGTACAATTCATCCAGCTTAAATAAAAATTCTCGGGTACGTTCTAATTCAGGCCTATCAAACATTTTTTCTGGATGTGCCTTCTCCACTATATGTCCTTTTTCCATAAATATTATTTCATCGGAAACCGAGCGAGCAAATCCCATCTCATGGGTAACCACCAGCATAGTCATTCCTTCTTCGGCCAGATCTTTCATAACTGTTAGAACCTCACCGATAAGTTCAGGGTCCAGAGCCGAAGTGGGCTCATCAAATAACATCAATTTAGGATCCATGGCCAGAGCCCTTGCTATAGCCACTCTCTGTTTTTGTCCTCCGGATAGCTGTGCTGGATAAGAATCAGCTATATCTGTTAATCCTACTCTCTCCAGTTCCGACATGGCTCTTGTTTTAGCTTTATCCTTAGCAAGATTTTTAACTTTAGTTAAACCAATCATAACATTTTTCAAAGCGGTCAAATGATGAAAAAGGCCAAAACCCTGAAAGACGTAGCCTATCTCCTGTCTTATTTCATTGATATTATCACATTTTACCACTTCAGTATCTTCCAGCCAGATTTCTCCCCCATCGGGCATAACCAGCCGATTTATGCAGTTTAAAACCGTGCTTTTTCCCGTACCACTGGGTCCAATTACAACCTTTTTCTCCCCTGGCTGCAGAGAAAAAGAAATACCGTCAAGAACCAGATTGTCTCCAAAACTCTTCTGTAAATTTTTTATATCAAGCAGTGGTTTCTGTGTCATCAATTGCTCTCAGCCCCCAATCCAGGAATTTTTAGTTTATTCTCCAGTATTTTGAGCAATCTGGTAATTCCAAATGTGAGCACAAAGTAAATTGCGGCAATTAAAAGAAAAATAGTCAGCGGATCATAGTGTACAGCAATAACATATTGCCCCTGCCTCAGCAGTTCTGTTACACCTATTGCATAGGCCAGAGAGGTATCTTTCAAAATTATGGCATATTCATTGGCAAAAGGAGGAATAAATACCC
>CAYOFJ010000292.1:0-2817 GCA_964403065.1 uncultured Halanaerobiaceae bacterium
GTTGTATATCTGCTGGAAGAGAGCAGTGAAGTTTTACAGCAGAGATCCAAATCCATAAATATACCCATAGAAGAGATGATTGAGAATAATAATCTGGAATTAATTACGGTCAACCGGGGAGAACTGACCCCCGATATATTTGCTCATCAGGTCAAAAAGGAAGTGGAAGAAAATGATACAAAGCTGATAATGCTGGATAGTATTACGGCCTTTAATTCCTTTTTCCTGGATGAGAACTGGAATAAAAATGATTTGTTGAAAGTTTTGGACTCCATACGCAGATATCTTTTTAATAACAATGTTACAATTCTCATGATCAATGAAATTCCCAATATTACCGGAGATTTCCAGGTTACCGATGATCAAATAAGCTATCTGGCCGATAATATAATTATTCTTCGCTATATAGAGTTGAGTGGAGGAATAAGAAAGGCCATTGGAGTGCTGAAGAAAAGGTTGAGCAGTTTTGAAACTAAGCTGAGAGAGTTTGAAATTACAAAGTATGGCTTAGAAGTTGGTAGTCCCATGGAAAACCTGAGCGGAATACTTTCGGGTAATCCGGAACTGAAATCTGAAAGGCGGTCAAACAGTAATAACAGGGATGGTTAATAACATGAGTGTGGATAAAAATTATGTTGAGAAAAAAGTTAAGAAAGAAAAAATAAATCTGCTGATTTCCAATGACAGAAACCGAGAATTGTTAGAAAACCTGCTGAGCGAAAAATTTGCTGTTGTTTTCAGAGAAGAAATGAATTTCAACAGGTATAATTTAATACTGATAGATACAGCATATTTTCAACAGTATAAAGACCAGATAGAAAACTTCAAACAGGCCAGAGATTCTTTTACTCCCCTAATTTTTTTGCGGGGAAAAGAAGAAAATCCCTCACAGGATTTATTTAAATTTGTGGAAGATGTAATTGATCTGCCGGTTTCCAAAAAATTACTGCTGGCCAGAGTGAATAACCTGATGCGCAATAAGAGATTATGGGCCGAAAATAAGGTGATAAAAGATAGATACGAAAGTATATTTGATAATATAAATGATATGGTGTTTTTAGTAGACATCAATAAAAGTGAAAAAGAAAAAGCGCCGCAATTTACAATTAGCGAAGCAAATAAAAAGCTGCGGGAAAAGCTTAATTATAAAGAAGCAGCGCTGGAAAATTCCTCCCTGGAAAAAATCATGCAGGATAAAGATATTAATGAGCTGGTTAGAATCGCACAGGAACAGGTTAGCAGTCTATTTACTGCCGAGTTTTTCACCAGCCAGGGAGAATCATTTCCCGTGGAAATAAATGCCCGCGAAGTTAAAATTCATAAAAAAGAGCAGCTGCTCTGTGCTGCCAGAGATATTACAGAAAAAAAAGAAAAAGAAGAAAGGATCAATTATCTGTTATTTCATGATAAACTTACCGACTTATATAATAGAAGGTTTTTTGAAGAAGAGATAAAGCGCCTAGACTCCAAAAGACAGCTGCCTCTGTGCATATTTATAATTGATATTAATGGTATGAAACTGGTAAATGATAGCTACGGTCATGAAGTGGGAGATAAACTGCTAATTAAGACTGCCAGACTTTTGCAGAAGACTTTTCGCGATGAGGATATTCTGGCCCGCTGGGGTGGTGATGAATTCAGCGTTCTCCTGCCGCAGACTGAAGGAGGAGAAGCAGAAAATATATTAAAACGAATAAAAGCCAGATGTGAAGAAACAGAAAAGGATAAATTGCCGGTTTCTCTGGGGATTGGTTATGCTGTAAAGGAAAAACAGGGACAGGATATTTTTAAAGTTTTGAACAAAGCCGATAGTGAGATGTACAGCGATAAATTAATGTCCAAAAAAGGTGCTACCAGTAATATTGTCAGGAATATGTTATCAACTCTGGCCACCAAAAGTTCGGAAACCAAAGCTCATACCAATCGCATGGCGGCTATGGCCATGAAGATGGGAAATAAAATTGGTCTATCCAACAATCAATTGAATAATCTTTCCCTGCTTGCCACCCTTCATGATATTGGCAAGATAAATATTTCAGAAAATATTTTAAATAAATCTGAAGATTTAACTGAAAGTGAGTGGGAGCGTATCAAAGAACATCCTCATATTGGCTATAAAATAGCGCTGTCCTGTGATGATTTTTCTTCGGTGGCCGATGAAATTTTAGCTCATCATGAGCGCTGGGATGGAGGAGGATACCCCCGGGGATTAGAAAGAGATGAGATTCCGCTATTATCCAGAATTATAACCATTGTAGATGCTTACGACGTCATGACAAACGGCCGACCTTACAAAGAAGCCATGTCAAAAAAGGAGGCTGTAAAAGAACTGGAAGATTGTGCGGGCGGGCAGTTTGACCCCGAGCTGGTAGAGGAATTCGTGGAAATGATTTAATCTGAGTGAGCAATAAGCTATTCTATTGCTGCTATTAAAATTTTTAAAGACTTTAATTTTCTATTTATTCTTAAAAGCAAGGACATCTTCAATAACCTGGTCTATGTTATCTGCCTGCAGCACGATAACATCATCTGACTTTCCCATCTCCAGAGCAGCCCTGGTTGCTTCTCTTTCATCCAAAATCATAGTTATATTTTCGGCCTTAAAACCACCTTTCAACAATCCCCTGCGGACTAATTCAGCTGTTTCACCTTTTTTTCTATCTCTGGGGTCAGGATCACAAATAATTATATGATCATAGTGCCGGGCCAGAGCATATCCATAATTAATTATATCTTCATCTCTACGATTACCAGTTCCTGAAGACATGCGAATTTTTCGACCCGGGGCCAGACTATTTATAAAATCTCCGGTGGCCC
>CAYOFJ010000293.1:0-2815 GCA_964403065.1 uncultured Halanaerobiaceae bacterium
GCCTGCCTTGCAAGCAGGAGGTCAGCGGTTCGAATCCGCTTACCTCCACCATTAAATCTAAAATTTCTACACTGCCTCTTTACAGGTAGTATTTATTCTGCTATAATATATTTTGAAAAGATTTCCGGTGACAATAGCGGAGGGGCAACACCTGTTTCCATTCCGAACACAGAAGTTAAGTCCTCCAGCGCCTATGGTACTGCAGGGGCGACTCTGTGGGAGAGTAGGTCGCTGCCGGAATTAAATTTTTAATCTTACGCTCCCCGATAGCTCAGCTGGTAGAGCAAGTGGCTGTTAACCACTGAGTCGCAGGTTCGAATCCTGCTCGGGGAGCCATTTTTATTTTTTGTATTTTTTATCATTTTTTGATAATATTATAGGCAGTAAATCATTTTTTTCATATTATAAATAATCTTAATTGGAAATGGGAGGACATAGTATGGAGGAAAGTCAAGAAAGCTTTAATGAATTCAGAGATAGATTAAATGAGAGAATTCTATCAAATAGTAATCTTCAGGTAAAAAGATTTTTTAATCTGGATACTCAAGCTTATGAAGTGGGGAAATTGGATAAAAAAACTAAAGAGATGCTTGGCTTGGTGGCATCAATGGTGCTCAAATGTGATGATTGCATAAAGTATCATCTGCAGGAACTTTATAAACTGGAATTAGAAGAGGAGAAATTATGGGAAGTTTTTAATATTGCATTAGTAGTTGGAGGCTCAATTGTTATCCCCCACTTGAGAGAAGCTGTAGATTTTTGGGATGATTTAAATCATGATGATATTGATTTAAACCAGAATAATGAAGAAGTTGAGAAAGAAAAAAATATCCGCCTGGATAAATCTGAAGTTGTTGAAATTTATACTGATGGAGCCTGTGCTAACAATCCTGGAGCTGGGGGATATGCTGCCTTGATAATGCAAAAAGGAAATTTACTACATAAAGTTACAGGAAGTAGTAAAGATACAACAAATAATCGTATGGAGCTAAAAGCTGTAATAGCGGGGCTAGAATTTTTACCTGAAAATTACCAGGTTAAAATATACAGTGATTCACAATATGTTCACAAAGGATTAAAAAACTGGCTGGATAACTGGAAAAAGAATGGCTGGAAAACTGCTGATAATAAACCAGTCAAAAACAAAGATCTCTGGCAACTGCTGGATGAATTAAGAAATAAATTTAAGTTAGAAATTATTAAAGTTAAGGCTCACAGCGATAATGAGTATAATCTTAAAGCAGATAAATTTGCTAAAGAAGCAATTCCGGAGGATATTTAATATATTATATAACTTCTAATTTTTTATTGACAAAATTCAAAGGAGGAAAATATATTATGAAGGAAAAAAGCATTAAAAGGAGAAAAGCTGTAGAAGATATAAGAGAAGTGAGTAATATGGATCCAGATATAGGTTTAATTCTCGGTTCAGGCTTGGGTGATTTAAGTCAAGAAATCAATAATCCAGATGTAATACCTTATGACGAGATTTCTTCTTTTCCTACTTCTACTGTAGAAGGACATTCTGGTGAGTTAGTTTTGGGCAAGCTGGAAGGTAAAAAAGTGGTGGCTATGAACGGGAGAGTTCATATTTATGAAGGTTATTCTATGAAGGAAGTAGCATTTCCTGTCTGGACAATGTGGGAACTGGGTATTGAAAAATTACTCATAACTAATGCCGCCGGCGGTTTGAACAATACATTCCAGGCAGGAGATTTAATGATTGTAACTGATCACCTAAATTTCATGAGCGGTAATCCCCTGATTGGTGAAAATGATACTGAAATTGGTCCTCGTTTTCCTGCTATGACTGACGCTCATCCAGAAGAAATGATAGATATAGCTCGAGAGGCAGCTGCTGAGATGGAATTAAGAATTATGGAAGGAGTTTACGCTGCTATCACTGGTCCAGTTTATGAAACAACAGCCATGAGCAAATTTCAAAGAAGTGCAGGCGCAGATGCTGTAGGCATGTCAACAGTTCCAGAATTAATCGCCGGAACTCATGCTGGTTTGGAAAACCTGGCAATTTCCTGTATAACAGATAAAGTAGAAGACAATCCTGAAGATTCATTATCTCATGAAGAAGTTGTGGAAGTTGCCAATAAAATGAAGCCTATTTTTATTGAATTGATGAAAAGAATAATAAGAAAGATATAATAAAAAAATTAAATCCCCGCCTGGTAGCGAGGAATTAGATATAGAAATATTTATCTGGCCAGTTTAATTTAAGAGATAATTTAATTACTCGTTATTTTGGGAAATTTCCTCCTGACATTCTGGACAGATTCCGTAAAATTCGAGTCTGTGGTCTTCAACCTGGAAAGGGTAATTTTTCTCTACAGCTTTATCTAAACTTTTTTGAACTTCCATATCCAGGTCATATATTTCATCGCACTCATTGCACTGAAAATGATAGTGATTGTCTGCGTAACCGTCGAATCTACTGTAAGTGCTACCATAGTCTAAAACCATAATTTCATCCATTTCATCGAGAACATTTAAATTACGATATATAGTTCCGAGACTTATATTAGGGATTTCTTCTTTGACTTCTTCATATATTTCATCGGCAGTGGGATGAGTATCTGTATTTTTTAATGCTTCTAGAATAGCTTTTCTTTGTTTGGTCATTCTTGTATTTTTACTCATAAGATAATCCTCCTAAGATGAGATATTATTTAAAACTATTACTATTTGTTGATATTGTAACAAAATATTGCTGGGTCTGCAACTAATATAGTAATTTATTAAAATTTAATTATGATTCTACTGAAAAAAGTCTTCAAACGCTATCTAAACTCAAGAAAATCAT
>CAYOFJ010000294.1:0-2806 GCA_964403065.1 uncultured Halanaerobiaceae bacterium
ATATTGCGGGCAGAATCAGCAAGAAACTGGTCACTTAAAACAATAACCGGAATTTGATATTTTTCTGCCAGATTAAAAGCTCGTATGGTTTGTGTAAAAGCCTCACTTCGGTTTCGGGGAGCAATAACTTTAAGAGGAAATTCTCCCTGGGCTGAATTTATCACAAACTGTAGATCGGCCTGGCTGGTTCTGGTAGGAAGCCCCGTAGCAGGCCCCGGTCTCTGCACTTCTGCTATAACAAGTGGTATTTCTGTTACTGCAGTCAACCCCAGCCCCTCATTCATCAGGGCAAAGCCTCCACCTGAGGTGCCGGTCATAGCTCTTATTCCTGCAAAGGAAGCCCCGATAGCCATATTAATAGCACCAATTTCATCCTCCGCCTGTTCTACAGCTAACCCCAATCGTTCCTGATTACTGGCAAGATAATTCATTATGCCCGTAGAAGGTGTCATGGGATATCCACTGTAAAATTTGACACCCGAAACTGCTGCCCCCATTCCCAGGGCCTCATTGCCATTGATATATATTTGTTCTTTGCCAGCCCCGACATCCTGTTGTAGTTTTTCAAGGTTTTCAATATCCATAGTATAATCGACCGCTTCTCTACCTTTTTGCAGAAGAACAACATTATCATCAGCCACAGACTTATCGGCAAAATAATCCTGCAGCAATTTTTCCCAGGGCTCCGCAGAAAGCTCCAGCACTTTTAATACTGCTCCCAGATAAACTGTATTTTCCGCCCTGGGATTAACCTCAGCTGAGATGTCTGCGGCCGGAAGATTTATAATTTTCTTTTCCTCCAGCTCAATATCTGCTTCCCCATCATAAATTATCAGTCCCTCATCCTTAACTCGTTCATGGTGAGTTACCAGCCCTTCTTCATTTAAGGCCAGCAAAATATCTATGGGTTTTATCGGGGCAGCAAAATCCCCCTGGCCAAATCTAATCTGCATAAAATTGTGACCACCGCGAACTCTGGACATATAATCTTTGCTGGAAAAAACATCAAAACCGGCTTTGTAAAATCCTTTGCCCAGCAGCTTACTGAAGGTCTTTAATCCCTGACCGGCTTCTCCGGCCAGCACTCTATTCATATCCATTATCTATTCCTCCTCTTCTCAAGATCTACCTATCGAAAAATTTAACAGAATTATTTTTCCCTGCCGTTCATGCCAGGTGAAAGACCATTTTCGGTCAACAATTCCTGCTTTAAATCGTATAATTTATGCGATAGATTAACTTTCATAATATGGGGATTAATCAATCTCTTATATTCTTCCCATAAACTATTTTTTTCTTTTTCACAATAAGATTTAATAGCATTTACCTCGGGATATTTGTAGACACATTTACCGTCTTTAAATATCTGCTCATGCATCTCTCTAATTTTATAACTTCCCGGAGCCAGAGTGGTTTTTTTCCAGGTATCCCGGGGATCAAAAAGTTCCAGCTCCTCATCTTCGCTTAATTTTTCCTCCGCCAGAACCATTAAATCTGCAATCATTTTATCGTTTTCTCTATCATATATCCTGAGCAGCCGTTTTTCACCGGGATTGGTTATTTTCTCAACATTATCGGAAATTTTAATTTTGGGTTTATTATTATAAGCACTCAGTTTGTAAACTCCTCCAAAAGAGGGACAGCTGGAGGAAGTGATCAATTTGGTCCCCACTCCAAACACATCAATCTGATCATCCTGCTGATCAAGAGAGGTTATTATTTCTTCATCCAGCGAGCTGGAAGCAACTATAATGGCATCTTCTAAACCTGCTTCATCGAGCATTTTTCTGGCCTTTTTGGAAAGATAGGCTAAATCACCGCTATCCAGGCGAATTCCATAGGTATCGGGTTCAATACCTTCAGCTTTCATTTCCTTAAAAACTTTAATTGCATTGGGAACACCGGATTCCAGAGTATCATAAGTATCAACCAGCAAAATGCAGCTGTGAGGAAAATTATTAGCATAAGTTCTAAAAGCTTCCAGTTCACTTTCAAAAGTCATAATCCAGCTGTGGGCATGTGTACCGCTGATACTGACATCAAAATCTTTGCCAGCCAGCACATTTGATGTTCCGTGACAGCCACCTATAACAGCGGCCCTTGCTCCATAATAACCAGCGTCGGGGCCGTGAGCTCGCCGCAGACCAAATTCTAAAACTTTTCGATCCTGAGCTGCCGTGACAATACGGGCAGCTTTGGTGGCTATTAAAGATTGATGGTTTATGATGTTGAGTAGAGTAGTTTCCAGAAGCTGCGCTTGAAGTATCGGGGCTTTTACTTTCAATAAAGGTTCATGGGGAAAAACTACACTGCCTTCGGGCACGGCAAAAACATCACCGGTGAACTCGAAGTTCCGCAAATAGTCAAGAAATTCGGGGTCGAAATCCTGGTTGGCCAGAAATTCCAGATCATCTTCCGTATAATTAAAATTGTTAAGAAATTCCACAGCCTGATTTAGCCCCGCAAAAATAGCATAACCGTGATTGCAGGGGTTGCTGCGGTAAAAAAGATCAAAAACCGCTTCCTCCCGTTTGCCCTTATTGAAGTAACCCTGGGCCATGGTCAATTCATATAAATCAGTGAGCATCGTTTTATTTTTCATTATAACTCTCCTCAATTTTGTGTGTTAATTTAATTAAAAAATTATTAAAATTTAAGCGGTAAAAGTTAATTTCCCACATCCATAGAAATCCAGCGGTTAAAGTCCTCTCTGATAGCTTCCACCTTTTCTGGTTCAATTTCCCGACGAGCAGCAATTTCCTCGGAAACTGCAAGCTCATCAATCACGGGCAAATCATTTTCTTCC
>CAYOFJ010000295.1:0-2784 GCA_964403065.1 uncultured Halanaerobiaceae bacterium
TGAATAAAAATCCTTAGCTTTTTCTTAATTTTACTCTGCCCCACATAATACTCAAGTTTATTTGGTCTTAAAGTACTGTCCAGTTCATTATCTCCCGGCTTTGATTCTGGAGAGACAACTCTTTCTCCGTCCATCAGCTTTTACTCCTTTCCGAGAAAATTCAGTACTTCTCGAATTTTCTCTTCCAAATCCTGCTCGGAATCCAATTTTATGTTTTCCAGGGCATTTCTTATCTCCTGATCTTTATATCCCAGATTATTTAAAGCAGAAAAAAGCTCCTTTTCTCGGGAAATTTCATCACGAGCAGCAATAGCCAGCTCTTCACTGGAAACAAGATTTTCAACCCTGCTTTCCAGTTCTAAAATTAACCTTTGACCACTTTTGGGGCCAATTCCACTTACCTCTTTTAAAGTTGAAACTTCTTCATTAAGAACTGCAGAAACTAATCGTTGAGGTGAAAGAGTGGAAATAATATTAAGGGCGACTTTAGGTCCTATCCCGGAAACTTCAAGAAGCTCCTGGAAAAGATTCTTTTCCTCTCGAGTTTCAAATCCAAATAACTCTAGCACATCTTCTCTCACATAAGTATAGGTATAAATCTCCATTTCCTTCCCCTTTTTGCCCAGAGGAAAATTCTCAGGAACAGTAATATCATAACCTATTCCATTTACTTCCAGCATAATTTGTTCCTGGCTTCGTCCTATTACTTCACCTCTTATATAACCAATCACAGTTGTTCACTCCATTTATCTTTTACTGCATGTGTATGACCATGGCACAAACAAACTGCAAGAGCATCTGCAGCATCATCAGAATCAGGTGTTGTATCGAGATTTAAGAGGGCTTTAACCATCTCCTGAACCTGTCTTTTGCTAGCTTTACCATAACCAACTACCGCCTGTTTTATTTCTAAAGGAGTATATTCACTTACTGTTAAATTTGCATTTGAACCAGCCAGCATCAAAACACCTCTAGCCTGTCCCACTCTAATAGCAGTTTTAACATTTTTATTAAAAAATAATTTTTCGACCGCCATATGTTGAGGATTGAATTTATTAATTATAGAAGTCATTTCTTCATATATTTTACCCAATCTTTCCACATCAGTACAATTGCTGGAAGTGGTTAATGTATCAAAAGTTACCACTGAAAATGAATTACCTTCTTTATTTACAATACTATATCCCACTTCAGCTAGACCGGGGTCAATCCCTATTATTTTCACTACATCACCCCATACAGAAAAAATTAAAAGACACTGAAACCAGTGTCCTATTTTGTAAATTCATCTAATTTGCTGCCATTATACTACTTCCTTCTCATTTAGTTTTTCCATAATATCCTCAGGAATGTTGAAATTTGTATATACTTCCTGAACATCGTCATGATCTTCCAATTCATCCATTAACTCTAAAACTTTTTTAGCTTCTGAAAAATTTAAATCGACTTCATTATTTGGCAGCATGACCAAACCTGAATCACTGAAATTATAATCTTCATTTAATTCTTCTTTTACATCCATGTAGTCTTCTGGGTCAGTCAAAATTCTAATCAATTCTTCCTCTTCTTTAACATCTTCAGCTCCCGCCTCTAAAGCATCCAATATTACATTATCTATATCATACTCTTGTTCTGAGTTATCTAAAATTAATTGTCCTTTATGCTCAAACATCCAGGCCACACAACCTTCTTCACCTAAATTGCCTTCATGTTCAGACAAAATATGTCTAAGTTCTGAAGCAGTACGATTACGATTATCAGTGGTTATCTCAAAAAATAACGCGACCCCAGCTGGTCCATAACCTTCATAGGTAAAGCTCTCATAATCAACACCCTCTAATTCACCGGAGCCCCTCTTTATAGCCCGCTGAATATTTTCTTTGGGCATATTATTATCTTTAGCTTTCTCTATAGCCATTCGCAAGTCAGAATTCTTATCGGGATCACCGCCACCTTCCCGAGCAGCAACGGCTATTTTTCGACTTAACTTAGAAAAAAGCTTAGCACGCCTCTTATCTTCTTTTTTCTTTTGATGTCTTATATTATGCCATTTAGAATGTCCAGCCATAAAGACCCTCCTAAAACATCCTGTCCTTTATTTTAACATAGTTCTTTAGGGTTTGCAATTTAAATCACTTAAATAAAAACTCTGAAATAATAGACCGGGCAATTCCAATTTAAAAAGCCAGGACCAATTAATGTCCTGGCAAATTAAATATTTAGGAATTTATTATATTTCGTATAAAAAATTAATTGTTTTTCTCGCTTCTTAAGTCCTGTATAAACTTAATCAGTTCCTCTCTACCTCCATCTTTCCAGGCAGATAAGAAATTTCTCACCCGGCTTTTTTCATATTCCGATAAATCTTCTACTCTTTCTTCAAGTTCTCCTTCTTCTAAATCAAGATTTTTTAGAAATTGAATACCTTTTTTGAGAGGATACTGCACACGATAATAAATTTTATCTGACATTGTTATCACCTTCTATTTTTTCTAAAATCCTTTCCAGAATATTAATTCCATCCTGGTCCAGATATCTAAGGTAACCTTCCAGCGTAATAATACGATTATCTAAAATCTTTTGATCAATTTCAGTTTCTTTCGGATCTAATTCTTCCAGTTTTTCTAAACCATATGAAAGCTTCTCAACTGCTTTAAGAATCTCACTCTTCTCCTGTTTCATCTTAAACACCTCAAATTAAATTTAAAAATATTGGTTAAAATTCAACTAATTTAGAGATAATAATTATAATCAATCTAAAATGGCTGGCTTGTAAGCCGGGGT
>CAYOFJ010000296.1:0-2783 GCA_964403065.1 uncultured Halanaerobiaceae bacterium
TGTAAGTTATCCTCAATATTCTCCTCTTTCCATTTTTCCACCTGATCAATTTCTGTCCTGACAATTCCAAAATTGATCTGCTCAAATTCTTTATTAGCATTTTCAACTTCACTAACTAAGTTAGAAGAATAAAAATAACTGGTAAGCAACAAACCAAAAACTAAAAATAAGTACCTTCCTTTTTTCCTCTGGAAAAACTTAAACAATATGCCGCTCACAATAACAGTTAAAAATGTAATGAAATAAGTGCCGCCGATTTCAGCTAATTGCAAAAATGAGTCAAAACCTGTTTGGGTAAGTCCAATAAATCCAAAAGGAAAGTAAGGGAAAATAGTGCCTCTAATGAATTCAATACTAACCCAGCTAAAAGCAAAAACTAAAACAGAAAAATTATTTGAAGCTGGAGATAAAACTTTGAATACCCAAGCCCAAACAGCTATAAAAAAACCGGAGGCAGCAAAAATAATTGCTAAAACAGTCAGAACCATCGGTAGAGGCAAACCACTAAAATCATTTATAGGATAAAACAACCAGTAAGAAGCCCCAAGTGCTAAAAACCATCCCCATAACCAGCCATACTTAAAACTCAATTTTAAATTATTTAGTTCAGTAAATACTTTTAATGCAGGTAAAAAACCCAGCCATACAAGAAAAAATAAAGAATGATAGCTCAAAGGAATAGTTAATAATACAGCACTTATGAATAGTAAAATAATATCTAAAGATTTTTTCATTAAAATCACCTTAACCAATCTTATAATTTCTTTTAAAGGCAAAAAATATAAGTAAAACTATTTTTATAAAACAATACCGGGGCCAAATTGTTTAGACCCCGGTATACGACAAAAATTTATTTTATTATCTCATACAAATTTTTAGTTTTCTTGTTCCCGGCGAGCTCGTGTAATAATGTTCTCAGCTAATTCTGAAGGAACTTTTTCATAATGTGAAAACTCCATAGAAAAATCACCAAAACCACCTGTAAGTGATTTTAAATCAGTGGCATAAGTAAACATTTCTTTTTGAGGTACATAAGCATTAATTATCTGTTGTCCGTTTTTGGAATCCATTCCCTGAATTTGACCTCTGCGGGAATTAAGATCCCCCATTATATCACCCATATACTCTTCAGGTACTGTAATTTTAACATCCATTATTGGCTCTAAAAGTACTGGTTTAGCATCTTCCATTCCTTTTTTGAAAGCTTTAGATGCGGCAATTTTAAAGGCCATTTCCGAAGAATCAACCTCATGATAGTCCCCATCATAAACGGTAGTTTTACAATCTACTACCGGATATCCAGCAAGAACACCCTCTTCCATAGCTTCTTTTACACCTTTTTCAACTCCCGGAATGTATTGATTGGGAATCGCTCCACCAAAAATCTCTTCTTCAAACTCGTACTTTTCTCCTCTAGGTAAAGGCTCAATTAATAACATGACATGACCAAATTGACCACGTCCTCCACTTTGTTTTTTATACCTATGTTCTACATCAGCTTTGGATTGAATTGTCTCTTTAAAAGCAACACTGGGTTTTGAAGTTGCAAAACTAACATCAAATTTTCTTCGGCAAATTTCTTTAATTACATTAAGATGTACCGTCCCCATAGCATGCACCAATAATTCTTTAGTTTCAGTATTGTATTCTACCTGAAAAGTTAAGTCTTCCTGGCTATATCGCTGAATAGCATCAGACATTTTTTCTTCACTTTCACCTTCAACAGTTTCTACCTTTTGGATAAGCATAGGTTCAGGTAAATCAATACTCTCCAATTCAATTACATTATCCGGAGAACAGATTGTATCAGAAGTTTCCAATTCAGAAATTTTGGCTACAGCCCCTATATCTCCAGCAATCAACTCTTCTACCTGTATCTGCTCTTCACCATTTAACTGATAAAATTTATTTGTACTAATTTTTTCATTAATTCTGGGTACGAATAATTCTTTGTCTTCATTTACTTTTCCATTAAATATTCTAAAAATGGATAATCTACCGATATAAGGATCTACCATAGTTTTAGAAACCTGAGCTAAAAGATCTCCTTCAGGATCTGGATCTATTGTAACTGGTTCTCCTGAAGAAGTTTTAACTTCTTGTTCTTCGGCAGGAGAACTAAGTAGTTTGCGAATATAATTAAATGCTTCCATAACTCCTGAATTCTGAATAGCCGCTCCGGCAAAAACTGGTACTGCTAGTTCCTGTTTTACCGAGTCAAATAAAGCTTCAGTAATTTCTTCATCAGAAATATCTTCTTCTTCTAAATATCTCATCATTAATTCGTCATCCGATTCTACTGCTGCCTCTACTAAATCAACACGATATTCTTCAATAATATCCGAATATTCCTCAGGTAACTCTTCCTCTTCACCGGAAGAATTTATAAATTTTCTTGACAAAACATCTATTATACCTTTGTAATCCCCTTCTTCTAATACGGGTATAGTCATGGGGATTAGAGGCATATCACAATAGTTTTTGAGCTCTTCAAAAATTTCATCATAATCCACTTCTTCTTTATCTAATTTGTTTATGAAAATAAATCTGGTAAATTTCTTTTTTTCAGCCTGTTTCAAGGCAAAATCAGTATTAACTTCGACTCCATTATCAGCATTCACCATAATTAAAGCACCTTCTACCATTGATAAAGCACTTGCAGCTTCACCTTGAAAATCAATATACCCCGGTGTATCAATAAAATTAAAACGGGTATTGCGCCAATCAAAGGTAAAATAAGAGTTGAATATTGAATATCCTCTTTCCTGTTCTTCGGGAGTATA
>CAYOFJ010000297.1:0-2779 GCA_964403065.1 uncultured Halanaerobiaceae bacterium
ATTTCTAATCACTTTTTCTAATTCTTCTGATTCAGATTTAATTTTAAGGGAGTGCTTCCTGAGAAAATATGACATAGTAAATAAAGCCATTCTTTTATTGCCATCGACGAAAGGATGATTGCGACATATATAATAACAGTACCCTGCAGCAATATCATAAACATCAGCCTGATTTTCATAGTAAGCAATATTTTTAGCAGCAGCCAGGGCTGAATTAAGCAAATCTTCCTGTCTAATTGTTGGAGTTTGCTCGTATTTTTGCATTAAATCTCTATATATTCTTATAACTCTTGCTTTACTTAAGAAATTATAATCTTTTTGATTGTTGTCTCCACTCACCGACTCACCACTTTCTTTGATTTATTTGTTTATTTTTATTGATTGTTATTCTGCCAGGGAATCGAGAGTTTCTTTATGATCATTGAAGATTTCATCAAACATTCTGCGATATTCTTTCTCCTCATTATACTTTTTGATGAATTTCCTTAGCTCCACACTGGCGTTACTACCTTCTTCCCTGGTTAGCTCTTTAAACTTCTTCCAGTCTTCTTCTTCTATCCGAAAGTTTTTCAGCTCCACAGGTAAAACCTCCTTTTACACAGATGTTTTGTACCTACAACGTAATTATAATATTCTTGTAGACAAATTTAAAGCCCATTAATCTTCTTAAATCTCCCGGTCAGCGGTGTAAAGGGCGATTATGTTCTCGAGCGGAGTGTCGGACTGGACATGATGGGCTGGAGCACAGATATAGCCGCCGCCTCTGCCGAGCACCTGACATCTCTTCCGGGCCTCTTCTCTAACTTCGGCCGGACTGCCCCGCGGCAGCGTCTTTTGTAGATCGATGCCTCCGTGAAAGCTGAGGCTGCCGCCAAAATTTCTCTTTATCTTTCTCATATCCATCCCTTCAGCCCGCGGCTGCAGGGGATTTAGTACATCTATACCCATCTTCTCTTTGAGCTCGCTGATGAGCGGATAGATGGCGCCGCAGCTGTGATACATGATCGGCTTTGAATAACTTTTGATCGCCTCGTTGAGCTGCCGGTGGCGGGGCAGCAGAAATTCCCTCCACATCTTTTTGGAGATGAGCAGGTTGGACTGGGTGCCCACATCATCGTAGGTATAGACCAGATCAATTTTATCACCCGCCTGCTCCAAAGCCCGGCGGGCGATCCGGCAGAAAAGCTCGGTGAACTTATCCATGACAGCGCAGGGAAGTTCCGGCCTCTCGACCAGATCGGTGAGAAAATCGGCAAAGCCGTAAAGTCCCCAGGAGAGCTCAAAAATGCCGCCCAGCTCGAGGCGGATATGATAGCGAGTATTCTCGTTTAAGCTTTCTATCCTCTGATCGAGATCGGAAAAATCCCAGTGATCGATTTCAGGCCAGCCCTCCCAGCTTTTGATAGCGGCGGGACTCTCAAAATCATTCAGCGGATGTGCGGCATATTCCTCATAAATTCCGCCGCTGGAGTTTTCCACCTGCTGACGAACAGTTCCCCAGCGGTCGACATAGGCTCCATCTTCTCTTGGGAGCGGGGCCGGCCCCACATAGGCGGGCCGGGCCTGGCGGCAGTCGACTCCCAGAAGCCGGTAAACCTCATCAATTTCATCTGCAGCCAGAAGCTTTTTCAGCCGCTTCTTTATCGCCGGCACAGCCCAGAAATCAAAAGGAACCCTGTCCGGCTCCTCGTGATTCAGCGACCTCTCAACTCTGGTGCGTGGTGAGATCTTCTCCTCCGACGGAGCTCCGTATCTCTGGCGGAGAATGTTTCTCAAATCCTCTGCCTTTTCTGCGCTTTCTAATTTTTTCTCGAGATCTTCCATCTATATTATTCCTTCCTGTTATAATTTCACGATATATTTTTCCGGTTTGATATGCAGTTCCGGAGCAAAATTGGCATTATAGACTATTAATTCCTCGCCCTCCGCAATTTTTTCTACCTCTATATTTATCTCCTCTGCTGAAATCTTCACCGCATTTTCCACCAGAAAGTTCAGGCCATCCTGACTGAAAGTTTCGAAATTATCATACTGCTCGATATTTTCCGCAGGCTCCACCAGAGCCAGATCATAGCGGGAGCCCTTTCAGCCTATATCGTCCAGGGTTATCTTTATATATAATTTTTCGGGTGAAATTTCCGGCGGACTGAAGATTTTCTCGTATGCTTTTTCGCTGAGATTTATTTTCATGGTTTTCCTCTCCAGGTATTATTTTAGCTCTCCTTTTTTCATACTTCTAACCTCCTCAGGAAATTCCTTCATGTCGGGAAGGGCAATTACCCTGAGCAGCAGAATATATGGACAGAATACAAGTCAGGCAAAATCTATCTTATTTTTTACGATATGAACAATTTCCTCTTCCGCGATCAATTCCTTCATGCTGGCGATATCCTCTGCAATGACCCGATCCTTTTCCAGTTTGGGCACGATCTCCCTTATCCGCTGGAAAACCCGAAATGTGACGGGGGCGAGTTTCTTTTTTGGATGTTCTGTGCGCATCTCAACTGCCTGAGCGGCTGTTACAAATTCTATCGCGATAATATTGCTGAGATTTTCGACTATGCGTTTTAATTTGTGGGCACTGACCGCCCCCATGCTGACATGGTCTTCCTGATTGGCAGAGGTGGGGATAGAATCGGTGGAAGCCGGTGCGGTCAGCATCTTATTTTCTCCGACCAGAGAAGCGGAGGTATACTGGGCTACCATATAACCTGAGTTCAGTCCCCCGTGCTCTGTCAAAAACATGGGGAGATCATTGTTTAAAGTTCCGTCTAACATT
>CAYOFJ010000298.1:0-2775 GCA_964403065.1 uncultured Halanaerobiaceae bacterium
GTCCGGGAATTGTTCTGGCTGATGAACCCACCGGGAATCTTGACACCGATACATCCGAACAGGCTTTTGAGCTGATGAGTGATATTAATGAGGAATTTGGGACTGTATTTGCCATCGTTACTCATGACAGACATCTGGCCGGCAGAACTGAGAAAATTATAGAAATTGTGGATGGCAATATTTCTCGTGTAGTTGAGGGAGATAGAACAAATGAATTTGCCTGCTGGGATGATATGGCTCCTTCTTATTGTGTAGAAAATGAAGTAGAGGCTAGTTGATTTTTCGGCTTTTCCCAAATAACTGGTAAAATTGCTATTTATATTTTATGATATGAGCTGCTGAAATCTTTATTAATAGGCCTGCTCATACCTTTAATTTCTGAAGCTTATAAAGTTTTGGGAATAATAAAGCTATAAGATACTGGGAATTTTTCGAACTCCGGATCATCTTCAGGTCCAAAAAAAAACAGTTTTCCTGACTCAGGATTAATTATATTGTGAACAGAGCTTTATATTTTTCAATAATTAGCATTATGAGGGGGAGAGAGTGTGCTGCAATTGAAAATTTTATTTTTTTCTGGTAATGTAATTAATAAACGTTGAGTAAGATATTCAGTAATTATAGTTATAGATTATTAGTTAATGGAATCCTGGAGAGAGGAGACAAATTATATGGAGGAGATTTTGAAGGAAGAAATAAAAATAGGATCCCTGGGTGTAGTGAGGACATCTTTTTTATTGCTGGCTTTTTATGGCTTGTTTTTGTCTCTGATAAGTTTTATTCTGCCGCCGATTCTGATTGGAATCGGCATAATCTTTTTTATCCTCTTGAGCAGCTTAAGATTTGGATTGAAAGGCAGTATTGTCTCCTTTCTCCTGGGTTCTTTAATGATTATATTGTCGGCTGTTTTTAATGAGTTACTGCTGGGGGTAATAGGGCCCGGATTATTAATAGTGATGCTGTTAATTATTGGTGTAAGTGTGGGGATGGGCGTAGATTACATAAGAAAACAAAAAAGATGGTCCGATGCTTTATTTGAAAATACCACTTCTGCGGTTGCTATGCTAGATAAAAATCACCGTGTTCTCGATATTAATAATGTATTTAAAAATACTTTTGGCTATACAAGGCAGGAGATTAAAGGTGAAAATCTTGATGAGGTACTGGAATGGAATATGCCCGGCAGTCCTGATGAGGAAAAAACTCAGGAAGTTATGTCAGGGGATAAAGTTGAGTTTGAAGGCACCCGTTATGATAGATACGGAGAGGCCAGAGATTTTTTGATCAAAGGAATACCAATAAATGTCAACGGCCAGGTACAGGGAATATATGGGATATATGATGATATTACGGAAAGAAAAAGACGGGAAAGACAGCTTAAACTTACTCAATTTTCTGTAGATAATGCCTCTCTGGCTATTTTTTGGGTGAATTCTGCAGGAGAGATTGAATATGTAAATGAAACAGCCTGTGAGCGCCTTGGTTATAACCAGCAAGAGTTAATGAATATGGAAGTGTTTCAAATTGATGCCAAACTTTCGCGGGAGAGATGGGATGAATCCTGGCAGAAATTGAAAGCTAAGGGTTCTATAAAGCTGGAATCAAAACATATGACTTCTGATGATGAGATTATACCTGTGGAGGTCACCAGACACTATCTACAATTCCAGGAAGAAGAATATGAGTTTGCCTATGCTCAGGACATCAGTGCCCGCAGGGAAAGAGAAGAGAGAATAAATTATCTGCTATATCATGACCAGCTTACGGGCCTTTATAATCACCGCTTTTTGCAGAAAGAAATGGAACGTCTGGATACTGAAAGACAGCTGCCTTTGAGCATTATTATGGTGGATGTTAATGGTTTGAAATTAGTAAATGACAGTTACGGACATAATAAAGGAGATGAGCTTCTGCATAAAGCTGCTGATATTTTGCAGAATTCGGTCCGCAGTGAGGAAATAATCGCCCGCTGGGGTGGAGATGAATTTGTTATTTTGCTGCCCGGCACCAGCAGGCAGGAGGCAGAAAAGGTGTTTGAGCGTATAAAAGAAAAATGTCGTAAGACAGAAAAAGATGACCTGCCTGTTTCTTTGGGGATGGGAATTGGTGTTAAAAAGGAGCCAGATGAAAGCATTGAAGAGACTCTAAATGAAGCTGATGATAATATGTATAAGGATAAATTAAACGAAGGGAAAAGCGCTAAAAACAAAATTGTTCAGAGCCTTCTCAATACTCTGGGGGCAAAAAGTGATGAGACAGAAAAACATGCTGTGCGAATGAAAAAGCTGGCGCGGAAAGTAGGAAAAGAGCTGGAACTTGACCGCAATCAGTTAAATAATCTTTCCCTGTTAGCTTCTCTGCATGATATAGGTAAGGCGACTATTTCGGAAGATATTTTAAATAAACCGGGCGATTTAAACGATAATGAGTGGGAAATAATCCGAGAACATCCGGAGAGAGGTTACCGCATTGCTTCCGCTACGGAGGAATTTGCTGCTATAGCTGAAGCAATTTTAAGTCACCATGAGCGCTGGGATGGTGAAGGTTATCCCCTTGAAATTGCCGGTGAAGAGATACCTTTGCTGGCACGAATAATTTCTGTGGTTGATACTTATGATGTTATGACTAATGACCGGCCATATAGTTCTGCAGTTCCAGCAGAAAAAGCTATAAAAGAAATTAAAGACTGTGCTGGAGGCCAGTTTGATCCGGAGATTGTGGAAGCATTTTTAAAAGTTGTAAACTCCGATGATAATATTTGATTTTTGGTCACTG
>CAYOFJ010000299.1:0-2755 GCA_964403065.1 uncultured Halanaerobiaceae bacterium
ATTTCCTCTCGCTCTGTGGCAGATAAACCCAGCTGACTCAGCCATTCTTCAGCTTTCTCATTGATATGGCGTATCTCCCCACTTTTAGTCAGCAGCAGCGCTATCTGTGGCAAAGAATTAAAAAAAGATAACAAACCATCGCCAAACCCCTCTAATTTATCAGAAATAAATACCGCCCCCCCAGATAATACTCAAAACACATTAATTTACATTTTTATCATTGTACAAAATATTATCAAAAAAATCAATTAATTGACTTGAACTGTTTCAATAATTACGTGTGTTAAAATTAATCTTCAGAATTTCTCATCAGCTCCACAAATTCTTTGGCCAGCTCAGGATCAAACTGACTGCCGGCACAGTCCTCTATTTCCTGCAGCGCTTCCTCTTTACTCATCGCTTCTTTGTAAGGCCTGCCTGTAGTCATCACATCATAAGCATCCACAATGGCAATCATGCGCGATAAAAGTGGGATGTCTTTCCCCTCCAAACCCTCAGGATAACCTGTTCCATCCCACCTTTCGTGATGGTGTAATACCTCTTTGGCTATATGAGCAAAATCATCCGTAGCTGTTAAAATGTTATGGCCTCTTTCCGAATGTTTTTTCATTGTCTGCCACTCTTCCTGTGATAGATCACCCGGTTTTGTCAGTAGGTCTTCTGAAATTGTGGTCTTGCCAACATCATGGAGGGTTGCCAGCAGTGACAATCTGTTCAGCTGTTCATTGGAAAGACCAGACTTCCCTCCCAGTTTGTGAACCAATACTGTCATTCTCCTGGCATGATCTTTCGTTTCTGCACTTTTAGCTGCCAGGGTGCTCAGCATATTCTCTACAAGTCTATTTTCTCCGCTCTTGGCTTTGGTAAGTTTATCCTCATACATCCTTTCATCTGCTTTTGCTAATACATCTTCATATTCTTCCTTAATGCTTTTCTTCACAGCTATACCGATACCCAGGGTAATAGGGATATCACCGAACTCCGAGCTCTCACAGGCTCCTTCGATGCGCCCGGCTATACTCTCAGCTATTTCTCTATCTGTTTGCGGCAAAAGAATAACAAATTCATCCCCGGCCCACCGGGAAACTATATCTTCATCTCGAGTTACGTCCTGTAAAATTTCGGCCACTTTATTTAATAGCTCGTCTCCCTTTTTGTGACCATAGGTATCATTTATAATTTTCAGGCCGTTTACATCACACATAATCAAACTAACAGGCAGCTGTCTTTTCGTGTCCAGCCGCTGCATCTCCTCTTTCAGAAAAGAACGATTATAAAGCCCGGTTAAACCATCATGAAAGCTCAAATACTCCAACCTTTCTTCTTTTTCTTTCAACTCCGTTATATCCAATTGAATGGAAAGTATACCCTCATTCCCTTGAGGCAGGGTTACCTTTGTTTCGTGCAGCTGTGAATAATATCTTTCTCCATTTTTTCTCCGGCTCTCACCCGTAAATTCCAGGTCTTCACCGGCAATAATTTTTTCAATGTTTTTACGGGCTTCTGCTTTGTGTTCCTCAGGAGTTAATGTTTCTAACACGTTACTTCCCACCAACTCTTCCTCACTAAAACCGGAGATTTGACATAGTCTATCGTTAACTTCAAGAATATTTCCCTCGCTATCTTCCAGCATAATACCCACAGGAGCGGTCTCAAAAATCTTGCGATACTGCTCTTCTCTTACTCTTAACTTTTTCTCTATTTCTTTTCTTTCAGTTATATCCCGGGCAAAAACAAACTCATATTCCTCATTTCCGTAAGAAAAGTACTGACTGACCATACTAACCGGAAATACTTCATCTTCAGCAGATATAAATTTTTGCTCATAAGAGATTGAATCATTCTGCTTTATCTGCTGCCAAAATTCCCCGCGTTCAACAAAATCCTCTTCTGGAATGATCTCGCTTACATTCATTTTTTTCATTTCCTCACGAGAATAGCCAAGCTTTCTACTCACATGTTCATTAATATATAAAATTTCCCCCTCAGGAGTAACCCTGAATATCATCATATCAGCATTCTCCAGGGAAAACTGTGTCAACTCCAGTTTTTTTTCAGTTTTTTTACGTTCAGTGATATCCCTTACGAATTCAACTACTCCCGTAACTTCATCAGTGTTTTCATCAATCATGGGATAGGTAAAAAGTTCCAGATAATCAATATCCGAAACCTCCAGTCCTGTTATTATTTCCTTTTCTACTTCTCCACTTTCCAGACTGCGCAGTGTGGGACAATCAGAGCAAGTTTTATTTTTATTGTGATAAGCCTGGTAGCATTTTTGACCCTGTAAAGGCGCATTTTCTTCATACCATTTTTCCATGGTGCTGTTGGTATACCTTATAGTTAAATCAGGATCGAGAACACTTATGCCATCCTGAATGCTTTCCAGTATGGCTTCCAGCTGATTTTTAGTCTGTTCTAGTTTCTCTCTGGTTTCTTCCAGTTCAGTTATTTCTATGGAAATTCCTAAAGTTCTGTTAACATCAGTTCCGCTTTTAAAAGGATAAACCGTAAAGAAGGCAGGAAATCTTTCACCGTTTTTCCTGATTAATTCTACTTTATCTTCCCACCTTTCCCCCTGAGACAGCTGACCGTGAATTTCATCAAATCTTTCTACTTCTTCACTGGAATGAAGTATTGATACCGACTTATCAATAACTTCTTCCTTCGTGTAACCGAATAAATTCTCTGCTCCCGGGCTAAATTCTTTAATTAAGGCATCTTCACCGTCTTCTGTTGGCTCGGTTATGACAAA
>CAYOFJ010000300.1:0-2750 GCA_964403065.1 uncultured Halanaerobiaceae bacterium
CTCCATTATACTGCGGTCCATATAAGCTCCTGGGTCTCCTTCATCACAGTTGCAGACAAGATATTTGGGCTCTGCTTCTTCCTGTCTGCAGTACTTCCATTTTTTTCCGGCTGGAAATCCACCACCACCTCTTCCCCGCAGCTTGGATTCTATTGCTTCCTCTATAACTTCCTCGGAAGACCAGTTGTAAAGAACATCTGCCAGAGCAGTATAGCCATCTACAGTAAAGTAATCTCCTATAGAAGTTGGCTCAATTATCCCATTATTTTTAAATACCAATCTCTTTTGATGCTTATAAAAGGGTATCTCATTAAAATCAACTATTTTTTCATCGGTAAGGGGATCTTCATATTCCAGCTTTTCAATAGCTTCACCTTCCAGTATAGTTTTATCGAAAATCTCCTCTACATCTTCCGGTTCAACTTTACAGTAAAAATTTCCTTCCGGCCGGATTACCATCAGCGGTCCCTGCTCACAAAATCCCTGGCAGCCGGTAACCTTGAGTTCCACACGATTTCCTAGGTCTCTTTCTTCCATCTCTTTTTTCAAAGCATCTATAACTTTCTGGCAGCCTGATCCCTGGCATCCAGTACCACCGCAAATTGTTATAAAACTCTGTATTTTGTCTTTTTCTTGCTTGACTTCTTCCTGCATTTCTTTTAAATCTTCGGGAGAATTTATTTTAGGCATTTATTCCCCTCCTTCCTTTAATTCTTCAATTAATTGGCCGAGCTTTTTCTTATCCATGTTCCCATGATATTCGCCATTTACAATTATAACCGGAGCCACCGCACAGGTCCCTACACAACGCGCTCCTTCCAGTGAAAACTTCTGGTCAGGTGTTACTTCCCCCTCGGCAATTCCGAGATTGCGTTCTAACTCAGACATGAGGAGAGGGGCACCGCGAACATGACACGCGGTGCCAGTACAAACGACTATATGGTAATCCCCTAGTGGTTTTAAGCGGAACTGTTCATAAAATGATGCCACTCCGTATAGTTCTATGCTGGGTACTTTCAATTTGCGAGATGCCCTCACTAAAGCCTGTTCTGGCAGCCAGCCATAAATGGTTTGAATATCCTGTAAAACAGGTATTAAAGGCGATTTTTCCTGTGTTTCATGTTCAGATATATTCTTTTCAATAATTTCATCAACTCTTTCTAATTCTAAATCCAAATTAATCACCTCCAGTCAGTTTTATTGGGAGAGTATCTTCTCTTCAGCAGGCACTTTTTCTATACTGCAGGCAGCCTGTTTAATTCCAGGAGTTCCAGATTCTTCATCAAATGCATCATCTGTTAACTGATTTGCTGGTGATTCTGTAAAGTGTATAGGGACAAATATCGTACCAGCAGGAACTCTTTCTGTAATTCTAGCTTCAGTCTGAATTTCCCCAAGTCTCGTACTTACTTTAATTTCTTCTCCATCATTTATATCATAATTTTCTCCGTCTTCAGGATTCAGTTCAACATAAGGTTGATCAAGCTTAGCAGAAAGGACATCAGAACGTCTGCTCATTGCACCAGTGCGTACCTGGTAAAGTGTACGTCCTGTGGAAAGACGGAGTGGATATTCTTCATCTGGCTGTTCTTCAGATTCTTCGTATTCTACTACATGGAATACACCTTTACCGTTCATAAACTCATCCTGGTGTAAAATAGGAGTTCCGGTTTTATCATCCTGAACCGGCCACTGTATTCCAACTTCTTCAATATCTTCATAAGTCAAGCCATTGTAAATGGGAGTTAACTCTGTTATTTCTTTCATGATCTCTTCCGGCCGGGAGTAATTGAATTCATATCCCATCTTTTGACCAAGAGCAGTTATAATCTCCCAATCAGACCTGACTTTACCCGGAGCCTCTTTTATTTTATTGACCTTTTGTATCCTGCGTTCAGTATTGGTAAACGTACCCTCTTTTTCCAGGAAAGTTGCTGCAGGTAAGACTACATCAGCTTTGGCAGCAGTCTCTGTTAGGAAGGGATCCGCAACCACCAGAAATTCCAGGTTGTCTAGAGCCATTTCAGTCTGCATCTTGTTTGGATCTGACATAACAGTATTATCTCCCATAATGAACATACCTTTTAATTCACCGGCAGCCGCAGATCTTATCATTTCAATTTTGGTAAGTCCGGGCTCGGAAGAAAGTTCACTGTTCCAGGTATTGACGAATTTACATAAAGACTCGGGCTCTGAAACAGATTGATAACCTGTTAACTTATCGGGAAGTGCTCCCATATCAGAAGCTCCCTGAGCATTATTTTGACCCTGCAGAGGATTTAATCCGGTACCTTCTCTGCCGATATTACCTGTCATCATGGCCAGATTGGCCAGGGAAAGCACATTTTTAGTTCCGGAAGTATGCTGAGTGATACCGGAGGCAAAAACTATCGAACCTTTTTCAGCTTTTGCGAATGATTGCGCTGCTTTCTTCAATTTCTCAGCAGGTATTCCCGTTATTTCCTCGACACTATCAGGATCATAATCGCTCAATGATTCCTTGAGCTCAGCAAAGCCTTCAGTTCTTGCTTCTATGAATTTATCATCCTGCCAGTCATTATCTAAAATTACATTCATAAGCCCGTTAATGCTGGCGGCGTCAGTACCAATATCCGACTGCAGCCAGTGATCAGCCCAGCGTACAAGCTCAATTTCACGCGGGTCGAGAACAATTAATTCAGCTCCATGCTCTCTTACTGCCTCTTTAATATAACGTGCTATAACCGGATGTGCTGCAGTTGTATTGGAAC
>CAYOFJ010000301.1:0-2724 GCA_964403065.1 uncultured Halanaerobiaceae bacterium
GAGTAGTTGAATTTGTCAGGGATATTTCTGAGAGAAAAAAAGCTAAAAGGGAATTAGAGATGACAAAGTTTTCTCTAGATAATGCTGATATTATGATATTTAGGGTAACTCCTGAAGGAATAATTCGGTATGTAAATAGGAAATCCTGTGAGAAATTGGGATATAAAAAAGAAGAACTTATTGGTAAGGAAGCCAGAGATTTAGTGCCGGCAGAGTTTCTACAGAAAAGAAGTGAGTACTGGCAAAATATAAAATCTACCGGTTCTTTTACTTATGAAAAAGAACTCATAAAAAAAGATGGGACTACTTTTCCTGTTAGTGTAATTAGTCAGTATTTTGAATATGAAGGGGAAGAATATGAGCTGTTTTTTGCTCAAGATATTACAGAAAGAAAAGAAATGGAAGAAAAATTAAAAATTAGAGAAGAGCAGTATCGCAAAATATTTGAAACAGCTCCTGTGGGCATAATGTTAGAAGACAGTAAAGGAAATATTCTTGAGGTGAACGATAGTTTTTGCGAGATAACAGGATTTAGCAAAGAAGAGTTGGTGGGTGGGAATGTAGTAGAAACTTTAACACCTCCTGAATATAAAGAAGAAGCCAGGAATAATATTGAAAATCTTATTAGCGGGAAAGAACTGGAGTATACTGGTGTTAGTCGTAAAAAAAGTGGTGAAAAATATAATGTTCATTTTTATGAAACCAGAGTGAGGTTGCCCAGTGGTGAATATGGTATTCTCTCCATACAGATGGATATTACCGAGTTGAAAGAAAAAGAAGAAAAACTAAGGTATTTAAGTTATCATGATAGTTTATCTGGATTATATAACCGTTCCTATCTGGAACAGGAGATGCAGCGCCTGGACACTGAAAGACAGCTTCCAATTAGTTTGATTATGTGTGATGTTAATGGTATGAAGATTGTAAATGACACGTATGGACATAAAAAAGGTGATGAGCTATTAATAGAAGTTGCAGATATATTACGCGAATCTATCAGGTCTGAAGACATTGTAGCACGCTGGGCGGGAGATGAATTTGTTATTCTTTTACCCCAAACAGACACAGGTACAGCCAGAAAAATATCCAGAAGAATAGAATCAGCCTGTGAGGAGGCAGAATTTAAGGATATTCCCATAACACTGGGGGTGGGTATTGCTGCCAAAACGGATCTAGAAGAGGAATTTCAAGAGGTGCTGGCCAGAGCAGATGAGAGAATGTACAAAGATAAGCTCACTAAAGCTAACAGCGCTGAGAATAAACTGGTTCAGAATATGCTTAATACCCTGGCTGCCAAAAGTCAGGAAACTACCGAACACGCCATGAGAATGTCTGAGTTAGCTCATAAATTGGGGAAAGAAATCGGGCTTTCTAATGAACAGATGAATAATCTATCTCTACTGGCTTCTCTTCATGATATTGGCAAAACAGCTGTCTCGGAGGATATACTTACCAAATCTGAGGATCTATCAGAGGAAGAATGGGAGATAATAAAAGAACATCCGGAGAGAGGTTATTCCATTGCTTCTGCCACTGATGAATTTGCTCCTATAGCTAAATCTATATTACATCATCATGAGTATTGGAATGGAGAGGGATATCCTGAGGGGCTTACTGGAAAAGATATTCCTCTCCTGTCGCGGTTAATTACAATTGTAGATGCTTATGATGTAATGACTACCGGTAGACCTTACAAAGAACCTATGAGTAAGCAAGAAGCTCTGGAGGAAATAGAAAACTGTGCAGGTAGTCAATTCGACCCGGAACTGGCGAAAAAATTTGTGGAGATAATGCAAGAGGTGGATAAATAACTTTAGGGAAATTAATTTGTTGGTCAAGCAATTATATTCATAATTTTAATTCAAGAAGGTTTTACAGGGTTTATGTTGAATTATGAAGCAAGAATAAAAATGTTAATTTTTAATCAGAAGTTAAATTTACCCAAATTAAATTTTAAACTCTGCAGATAACTAAAAAAGAACAAAGGAAAAACTGAAGATATATTTTTGCCCGATTTATATGATTTTAATTTAAAGGGGGAGATGCCATGCAGTACGAACTCATTGAAGGCGAAACATTTCCAGCGGCCTGGGAAAAAGCTTTGAAAAGGTGTTGGAATAAAGGTATTGAGGTAAGAACTGAACTGGAAAAAGAACTGGACCCTCCTTCTCTGGACCTTACTGCCATGATTGTTGTTAAAAATCCGGATAAAGAACCCAAATATCATCGCGCTGGTTTTCCTATGGGGGTAGAAGACCTTATTTCTTACATGAATGATTTTATTTCTCCCCTGGAATCCGAGGAAAGAGAGGTAAATGAAGATACTTATCCAAACCGCATAAGAGGCTATAAAGATGATTATGAAGGTGAGAATATGGAGCCCGGCGTCGATCAGCTGGAATATCTGCTGAAGGAGCTCAAAAGGGATGAAACAACTAAAAAAGCTCAGGCAGTGCTCTGGAACCCTAAAATCGATCATGAAGATCATAAGACTTCTCCTGATCTCATCAGAATTTGGGCCAGAATAGTTCAGAACCGATTGAATATGAATATCCACATGTGCAGTAATGACTTATTCAAAGCCACTTTTGCCAATATGATGGCATTTTATCAGCTGCAGGAACTGCTGGCAGAAGAACTGGGAGTTAATGTGGGTAGTTACTGCCATACGGCAGATAGTCTGCATATTAATGGGGCTTATTATGATGAGGTGGAAAATACTCT
>CAYOFJ010000302.1:0-2722 GCA_964403065.1 uncultured Halanaerobiaceae bacterium
GTGAATAAGATTATCTCGAGAAAGCACCTCCTCCTGCACAAAAACCCGTCCGGGCTTAGTTTCAGTGCCGAGAAAAAGCTCCCGGATAAAGTCTTCCTCTACATTTAAATACTGATGATAAAGTTCGGCCAGCAGTTCCTGGTCCAGGTCTTCTCGCACCCGCATCATAGAAAATTCAAAAAATCCAGCCATGGGCGGAGGCAAAATATATTTCTTTTCCCCCTTTTCATCCCGAGAATCCAGCAGTATTGCTCTGCTGGCCAGCTCATCCAGAATTTTTTCCGTTTCTGCCGGTTCCTTTTTGAGAATGCGGCTGGCTTTTTCTACAGTAAAAGGTCTTATGGGCAGCTGTGCCACTATCTCCGCTTCTTTTTCGCTGAAAAGCATTTCTAATATTTTATAGAGAGTTTCTGAAGGTGGAGCTCCCTGAGGAAATTGATTCAAGCGCTCTACTAAATTTTTGTAAGCAGATCGTGCTGTTTTATGCGCCATCTAATATCACCATCCATTGCCTTATTTAAAATGTTCTTTATGATTGGTAAATTTCCTTTGTCTTAACAAGGTATGAACTTTACTGCCTGCTGAATTAAGAGGTTATTCAGTTATAGTTTTCCATAACTAATAAATAAAACGGGCAAAAATTTGCGGAAATATGCTATTTTTATTTAGGAAAGCTTTATAACATCAAATATATAAATCCAGGGAAAATTTTATGTTATGTTAGCTCATCAAATATATCATCAAAAATGGAAATCGCTCTATCAATAATTTCTGTTTCTATAGTTAGAGGTGGAATTAATTGTAATCTATTGTGAAAATAACCGCCTTTTTCAAATATTATGCCTTTCTCAATAGCTTTTTTCCTCACCATATCAGCTTTATCTGCTGCTGGCTCTTTAGTTTCCCGATCTTTGACCAGTTCTAAACCTATATAAAGTCCTCTTTGGTTCACATTTCCGATGAGAGGATACTTTTTCTTTAAATCTTTTAATTTATCAGCAAAATATTCCCCCTTTTCTCTAACATCTTTTAAGAATTTTTCCTTATTTATAATTTCCAGCACTTTATTACCCGCCGCACAGGCTAAAACATTACCGGCCTGAGTAGAAACATGAGCACCGGGCCCCCAGGATTCTAATATCTCTTTTTTACCCACAAGGGCTGATAGAGGCAGCCCTCCTCCTAAAGCTTTGGAAGTTACAATCATATCTGCCTCAATTTCTTCCCAATCAGTTGCCCACAATTTACCTGTTCTTCCTAACCCGGTCTGTATTTCATCAATAATTAAAAGCACATCATATTTATCAGCAAAATCTCTGAGAGTTTTTAAATATCCATCCGGGGGGATAATATAACCGGCTGAACTTTGAGCAGGAGAAATAAGAAAAGCCGCCACATTTGTAATCCCGGCTCTTCCCTCACTATAAGGCGATTCTTTACTCTGGAAATAATATTCAAGATAATTTTCGAATTTTTCTAAAGTATATTCCTCCTCATTTTTGTCCTCTGGGCTTTCCCCGAATGGAGATTGGTAAGAATAAGGAAAGGGAAAGTAATTTATTCCCGTATCCTGAGGGGGAATAGGATAAAAATATGACCACATTCCCCCTTTTCCAGTTGTTCCCATAGTTCCATAGGTAACACCATGATAGTCACCATAAGGTGTTAATATCATTTGTTTGCCTGTATGATATCTAGCAGCTCTAATAGACATTTCTACTGCATCTGAGCCTGTTACTCCATACGCAACTTTAGACTCACCTCTTACTGGTGCCAATTTCGTCAATTTTTCACTCAATTCAACTCTTTCAGGGTGCGGAAAATCAAAATAATGCACCAGTTTATCTACCTGTTCTTTTATTACCTTAGATATTTCCTGATTACATTGTCCTAACGCAGAAACTGAAAAACCGGCCAACAAATCGATATATTCTTTCCCATCTACATCAATCAAAATGGAATCATTTGCGCGCTCAATAATAGGAGGCATATTAAAAAGACTCAGACCCACCTGTCCATAAGACTCATTATTTAACCATTTTTTAAGCAACTTCTTGCTTTTATTGCCAAAAGGGGAATCCTCTATGCGTTTTTCAATCTCTTCTTCAGTAAGTTTCATATCTTCCCTTTGTTGGATTAGATCTTCGAAATCAGACATATTTAAAAACCCCCGTTTCAAGATTTTTATGACTAATAACTATTTACAAACTAACTTTTATATCTAGGTCCAAAATTATCACAGGCCCTGAAATCCGCACTTTCCCAATCTTTTGTTCCAAATGCGCTCCAAACTGACGGACGAAATATCTGTTCTCTTGTTAAATTATGAAAAGCAACTGGAATTCTTAACATAGCAGCAGTGGTAACAACTCTATCCGCAATATGTCCATAAGAAACTGCTGCATGATTGGCCCCCCATTCATTCATGACCTGATAGGAAGTGACATCTGATTCTGGTTTAGGAACAAACCAGGTAGATGGCCAGGTTGGGTCAGTCATGTTATCCAAAGTTTCTTCAACTTTTTCTGGCAGAAAAACAGAATAGCCCTCAATTATTTGTATAACCGGACCTAAACCTCTAATATAATTTATTTTACTTAAAGTTAAAGGAATTCCACCACTTGTTGTATAGCTGACGGAAATACCACCTGCAGGAAAATATTCCTCATTGGCTGGATACCAATTCACAGCTTCTAGACATCTTGCTATATCTTCCTTCTCT
>CAYOFJ010000303.1:0-2713 GCA_964403065.1 uncultured Halanaerobiaceae bacterium
ATTTCTCCTTCTTCCACCAGCACTTCCTGTATCTGGCCGGAAATAGAGGGGGATTTTTCTACAACCCTGACCGGCTGCAGATAACCTGAAGCCCTGAGAAAATCTTCGTCTTCAAATGCAGTTTCTGCCTGGATAGAGGACGCTAAAAAATATTCATTATCCGTCAAAACCAAAGAATCAGCTGCCTTAAAACCATGCATACCCAAAATCAACAATATAACTAAGAAAGTTGCAATTAATACCTTAAAATAATTTATTTTTTGCAAATAAATCACTCTCCTATTTTAACTATTTCTCGCCCGCAAAACTTCCAGAAAAAACAGCAGCTCAGCTGAAGAACTATTTTCTGGCAGCCTTTTTGCGGCACTTTGGGCTCTATCTGCATAACGTTGTATCCACTGCTCAGTTTGGGCAATAACTCCTGAATCAACCATCATCTCTTTCAGACACTGGAAACTTTTTTCCTCTATATTCTCCCGTTTAATAATATCCCTGGCCTGCTCGCCATATTCATCATCCTGTAAAAGCAGCAAAACCGGCAGAGAATAAACACCATTTGTCATATCACAGCCCACTGATTTACCCATCTCACCGGGATTACCGACAAAATCGAGTAAATCGTCCTGAATTTGAAAAGCCATGCCCAGCTGTATACCAAATCTATAAACAAGTTTTAGATTTGTCTTTTCCATTCCCCCTTCATATCCTCCTATGTAGGTGGAAAATCCAAAAAGTAAAGCGGTCTTTCTTCTTATCTGACGCAGATAATCAAGTATTGACATGTCCAAATCATACCGGCAGTCAAACTCTTTAATTTCCCCTTCGCAAATTGCCTGCAGTATTTTATCAAGACGCAAAAACTTTTCCGGAGAAAGATGCCGATGAAACAAATTATAAGCACGATTTAAAAGAAAATCTCCCACAAACAGGGCTCTTTCCGGACCAAATTTTTGGCCGGTGGTTAGCACACCTCGTCTTTTATAGGCTTTATCAATGATATCATCATGTACGAGAGTTGCCATATGAAGTATTTCTACTGCTGCTCCCAGAGGTAAAATATTTTCCCTTTTTTCTCCAGGCTCACCGGATTTCCAGCTGGAAATAAGCAGCAGAGGTCTAATTCTTTTTCCTCCTGCCTCCAGCAAATCTGCAATTGCTTCATTTACTGCCGGCCGGGATGACCTCGTAGCCTCTTTAATTATATCATCAATATTTTTTATATCCTGTGAGTATTTAGATTCTACTCGATCTCTCACACTTTTCAAAATATCGCTCCCTCCTAAACTGTCAAATAACTTATAATCCAGATCAAATTAAAAGCCACCATAAGCACAGCTGTCCTTTCATCAAGATGGGATAATTTCTGATAATTATTTTTAACACCATCCCAGCCTGCTTTTGCCAGTCTGCCGGCTACAGGCAGAGTGAATAACTGCAGAAAAATCAGTATCGACAAATCCCCCGTATAATAATATATCACTGCCAGGACATAAGGAAACGACAGTAAAAAGAAGTATATATAAATGCTTTTATGTAATCCCAGCAGACCCACCAGAGTTATTATATTTTCATCCGCCTCAATATCTCGCATATCATTACTCCAGAGAATAGCAACTGTTAAAATACTCATGGGTAAAGACAGCCCCAGCCCATATAGATAAAGTTCCCCACTAAGACCGTAATACACAGCCTGGGGTATTAACAGACCTAAAAATATAAAATTTGCCGGAAGTCCCAGTCCTTTAAACTTTAACTGTAGAGGGGGAGCAGTATAAAAATATCCCCCCGCCATTCCTAAAGGTGCCAGAATAAAAATACCCCATAAGCCTGTATAAAAACCATATATACTGAGCCCCAGTAAAGAAATAATTATAAGTGTTCTGCTAACTTTCAGGGCCAGTTCCGGACTTATTCTGCCTTCAGCTAAAACTGTACTGGGCTTATCCTGATCGGCTGTATCAATTCCCCGTTTTACATCATAGTATTCATTGGTAATATTACTGGCAATATGGACCAGAAGAACCCCTGTTAATAAAAATAGAAAGGGAAACACTCTAAAATAACCAAATTGGTGGGCAAAAGCACCACCCAGCAAAGCCGGTAAAATCCCACAGGGAAGTCCAAAAATTCGAATGACTTCGATCCAATCAGAAACACTGCCGGTATCTTTCAATATTTATTCCTCCTGTGTTATACATTTCTTTTATTTGCAATATTATATCATAAATTAATATTAAACTCTGTAAAAAATTTAAAAAAGTAATTCTTCTTCAAAACAGTTATTTTAACAACTGTTATTTTAGAAAATATCAGATATATAATAGTTGCATAATCTTATATATAATGATAAACTTTAGGCAAAACAATTATCAATAATTATTAATTTAGAAAGGGGAAAATTATGAAAATTAATCTCAGTGAAAAAGCTTATGAGAAAATCTTTCAGCAGTCAGATATTTCCCCACAACAATTATATATTAAATTAGCGCTGGATGATATAGGCTGAAAAGGTCCAAAATATAATCTGGCTCTGGTAGAGCCTTCGCCCAAAAATAAACAGGAGAAAAACTTAGAATGCATCAGGCACAATGAAATTAATTTTTTGATAGAAGAAACAGCCCAATTCTCCGCAAACGAAATAAATATAGAAGTGCGAGAAATTGCTGGCCAAAGTGAATTAATAGTTTATAATGCCAACTTCGCCCCGGAATTG
>CAYOFJ010000304.1:0-2708 GCA_964403065.1 uncultured Halanaerobiaceae bacterium
ATAATAAGCAGAAAATTAAACTAAAGATAAAACTTCCCGTTATATTATTATAAAGAACCCCTAATTCCATACCTGTAACGGCATCCAACTATATTACCCCCCGATTGTTTTTCCTTTGAGAAATAGTTTCCGGCATACTCTGAAGCTAGAATTAAGAAGAATTAAAAACAGTTTGTAAGCTGGAAATATCCAGTTTATTTTTTTATTTGTTTCAACAAAATTCTATATATCTCATCGCTAAGCCTCTTATAATATTTGATGAACTCTAATCTTGCCTCTAGACTTGCCTTGTATTAATAATTATTTCAATAATATTACTTCAATTCCTTCTTAATTAACTAAAGTTATAATTCCTTGCACGTCATTTGAAATTTTGCAAATTACTTTGTATAATAAAGCTAAATGCAATATAAAGTATACGTAAATACTTTTAATATGGATAACAAAAGGGCTAGAAATAATAAAATATATCCGTATAAAAAGGGAGGAAACAGAGTTATGCAGGAAGATGAAATTAAAGAGCAGATTAACTACCTTCAGGAGCTGGCCGACCAGACCCGCCTTAAAGCAGCCAGCGGTTATCCTTACTTTATTCTCTGGGGGATTGCCTGGATTATCGGTTATTTTGGTTCTATCTACTCCAATCAAGTCTGGTTACCCGTGCTGGGAGGTGTGGCTGCAGTTTATTTCATTCTTTACTGGCGCCAAAAAAGCAATAAAGATGAAGATGTAATAAAATCCCCCTCCCCTCTCGCCAAAAAAGTCAATCGTTTGATGTGGGTGATGCTTCTGGCTGCAGCTATCCTCATGATTGTATTTATCGGCCCCCATGTTGAATCATATCAGCTGCTAAATGCCTACTGGCCTTTTCAGATAGGTGTAATTTATATTGCCACCGGGCTTTTTATGGGGAAAAAAATGATGAAAATCGGTGCCTGGTTGATAGTTTCAGCTTTTATTGGAATCTGGCTCCCCCAAATTTATAATTACATCTGGTTTGCCCTGACAGGAGGTGGCGGGCTGCTGTTCACGGGCTTTTATTTCCGCCAGCAGGTGAAGGCAGATGCATAGTGAGAATGATAACATTCTGGATGCAATCAAAAAAATATTTCAGAGTAAAGCAAGACTGGGAATCATGACAGTGCTGGTCAGTGAAGGAGAAAGTGATTTTTCCAACCTCAAATCGCGGCTGGATTTGACTGATGGGAACCTCTCTTCTCATCTGCGCAAACTGGAGGAGGCCAAATATCTTGAGGTGGAAAAAAAATTTGTGGATCGTAAGCCCCGCACACTTTATCGGCCCACCGATAAAGGACGGAAAGAATTTAAAAGGCATTTAGAACAACTCAAGGAAGTTATTGATCTGGTTGAAAAGGAGGAAAAACCGAATGATAAATAACAAAAATAATTACTGTATTAAGGCGGAAAATTTGAGCAAACATTACGGAGACTTAAAAGCAGTTGATGATATTACCTTCCAGGTAAAGCAGGGTATTATTTTTGGAATGCTCGGCCCCAATGGTGCCGGCAAAACTACCACCATTGAAACGCTCATTGGACTTACAGAGCGCACTTCCGGAAATGTTTCGGTTTTGGGATTGGATCCAAAAAGTGATCAGGTGGAATTAAAGCAGAAAGTGGGAGTGCAGCTGCAGTCTCCCAGCCTCTTTCCCCGCTTAACTGTGCAGGAGATGATTGGACTATTTGCCAGCTTTTATGATGAACCTTTTTCTGAAGATAAGGCTGTATCCATGGTGGGGTTAGAAGATAAAAAGCAAACCAGAATTGAATCTCTTTCCGGAGGTCAGCATCACCGCCTGGCGGTGGCTTTAGCTCTGCTCAGCAACGGAGATATTATTTTTCTGGATGAGCCCACCACCGGACTTGACCCCCAGGCCCGCCGCAAACTGTGGGAAGTTATAGAAGAAATGAAAAAACTGGGTAAGACCGTCTTTCTTACCACACATTATATGGAGGAAGCGGAAGAACTATGCGATGACCTGCTCATTATTGATCACGGAGATATAATTGCCCGGGGTGGTCCGACTGAACTTATTGACGAATATTTTCAGGAGAGGACTATCGAGTTTGCCGATCCCGGTTTTCAGAAAAAATCTTTGCAAAAACTCGAAGCTCTCGATCATGTAACTCACCTGGAACAGGAAGAAAAGGGGCATCTCATCTATTTATATACAGATGAAGCCGCCAGCACCATGAATGATCTCATGCATTTTGTGGAAAATAATGATGATGAAATTGTAAACTTAAATTTACGGCAGCCTACGCTGGAAGATCTTTTTCTCAAGTTGACAGGGAGGAAGATAAGAGAATGAATATGTTTTATAAGCTATTTATAGCCAATGTTAAGGAGTTTGTGCGCGATAGAAGCGGACTTTTCTGGACTTTCGCTTTTCCCATAATTTTTATTTTCATTTTCGGCGCTATATTCGGGGGCGATGATGTGGAGATGCAGTTTCAAGTAGGTCTTACCGGAGCCGAAAATACAATGTATGAGGAAATGAAAGCGAATCTAACAGAACAGACAAATATGAATATTTTTACTGGCAGCCCGGATGAGGAAATTACAGCACTGGAGCAGGGTGAGCGTAATCTGGTAATTGTCGTGCCGGAAATGCAGGAGGAGTTTGCTGGTGAGGAAAGTTACGAAATAAAAATGTATTATGATGAAGCCAACAATCCTGCTTTAA
>CAYOFJ010000305.1:0-2695 GCA_964403065.1 uncultured Halanaerobiaceae bacterium
TACGGCTGGACCGGAGCAGATCTCTGGGGGTCACCAGACGATTAATAAGTCCGATATCATAAGCTTCACTGGCATCTATAATTTTCCCGGTGAACATCATTTCTTTGGCTCGCCCCATACCTATTACCCGCGGAAGCCGCTGAGTACCGTCAAAACTGGGAACAAGTCCCAGCTTTACTTCGGGCTGACCAAAACGGGCCCGACTGGAAGCCAGACGCAAATCACAGGCCAGAGCCAGCTCAAGACCTCCCCCCAGAGCATAACCGTTTATCGCTGCCAGGGTAACTTTATTACTCTGTTCTAAATTATTGCATATTGATTGCCCCAGACGCGATAACTCTCGAGCTCCCTGAGGATTAATATCTTCCAGCCAATCTAAATCAGCTCCCACACAAAAAGATTTGGAGCCCATACCTGTGATTATGACTATTCTAATTTCATCTTCTCTGCCTAATTTTTCGAGCACATTTTTAATTTCCAGCAGCATTTCTTTATGATAGGCATTCATTTTTTCCGGTCTATTTAAAGTTATTATAGAAAGAGGGGTTTCTTTTTTTAAGCTAATATACTGATAATTCACCCTTACATACCTCCTAAGCTTACAATTAACCTGCAATCTTAAGCAAATGTTTTCAGATCAGAACTAACTTCGAAATCAGCTTCCGTTTTTTCAGTAATGACATCCAGATCAGTATCTTCATCTCTTTCCAGTAATAATAAACCATCTTCTTTGACAGCAAAAACTGCCAGTTCAGACACAATTAAGTCCACTTCATTTTCGGCAGTAAGAGGTAAATTGCATTTTTCTACAATTTTTGCCTCACCCCGGCGGGTTGTATGAGTAGTGGCCACTATTACTTTCTGAGCTCCGGTAGTGAGGTCCATTGCTCCTCCCATTCCCGGAACTAATTTGTCGGGAATTTTCCAGTTGGCCAGATTGCCCCGGGCATCAACCTGTAAAGTTCCCAGAACTGTCGTGTCAAGATGCCCTCCCCGGATAATGGCAAAAGAAGTTGCAGAGTCAAAAAAGGCACCGCCGGGATTGATGGTAACCGGTTCACCTCCGGCGTTTATCAGATCTTCATCCTCTTCACCTTCTGGAGGAGTTGAGCCCAAACCTACAAAACCATTCTCGGAATGAAGAGTAATGTCAACATCTTCTGGTATATAATTAGCCACCAGAGTGGGAAGACCTATGCCCAGGTTCACCAGTTCTCCATCTTCTAATTCCTGGGCCACCCTGCGGGCTATTTTATGCTTTTTTTCTGACATGTAATCCCTCCCCAGCTATCTTATTAAAATTTCTTCTTACTCACGAACCGTTGAAGAAATCGCTAAATATCCTGGAAAGTCCCAAATGATTAAAACTCTTTTAACTGGAAGCTATAACTGCTTTGAGAATTTTAATTGGAAGCTTTAAAGCTCTGCTCACTGGAAATTTTTCTGATTTTAGGTTTAGTTTTCGGCCAAAAAATAGCGCTTCCTTCGCGAAAGCTCCTCCATGAGCTTACGCTCAGCCCGGCACATCCTGAGCCGGGGGCACTATTTTTTGCCCAGGGATCTGACCCGGCCTTCGAAAAATTTCTGGTATCACTTCGCTTTAAAGCTTCCAATTATTATTTACTCAAACATGATTTACCAGCCAATCTGGTAACAATTTTAATGCCTTATCGGGAAACTATGGTAGATACACCATGTCCTCCCCCTACACAAAGTGTCGCCAGACCGTGCTCTACATCTCTTTTTACCATTTCATGCAGCAGAGTAACCAGAATACGGGCTCCACTGGCACCTATAGGATGCCCCAGCGCTATAGCTCCGCCATTTACATTAACAATTTCTTGCGGGAAATCAAGTTCTTGCATGACTGCCAGTGATTGTGCGGCAAAAGCCTCATTGGCTTCAATTAAATCTATATCTTCCAGCTCTAAATCCGCTCTTTCCAGAGCCATTTCCGTAGCAGGCACCGGACCTATACCCATTATAGCAGGATCTACACCGGCAGAAGCATTGCTGTTAAAAGCAGCCAGTGGCTCTATTCCCAGTTCTTCAGCTTTTTCAGCGCTCATTAAAACCAGAGCAGCTGCACCATCATTAATTCCTGAAGCATTGGCAGGAGTTACGGTTCCGTCCTTTTTGAAAGCAGGACTCAGGCCGGAAATTTTTTCCGGGGTTACTCCTTCCCGATAATGTTCATCCTGATCAAAAACCTCATCCTGCAGCTCTACTGACACAATTTCGTCTTCAAATCTCCCTTCATTCCAGGCTTCTTCCGCTTTATTCTGACTGGCAGCAGCAAATTCATCCTGTGCTTCTCTGGAAATATCATATTTCTCGGCTAAATTTTCAGCGGTAACACCCATATGACAGTCATTAAAAACATCCCAGAGCCCGTCATGAATCATTAGGTCAACAAGTTCACTATCTCCCATCTTTTTGCCAGACCGTAAATCGGAGAGATAATGTCCACTTCTACTCATATTTTCCATGCCACCTGCTACCACGATGTCTTTTTCTCCCAGTTGTATTGCCTGAGCAGCCAAATTAACAGATTTCAAACCGGAACCACAAACTTTGTTTATTGTCATAGCAGGCACAGTTTCAGGTAAATCTGCAAATAATGAAGCCTGACGTGCCGGATTTTGGCCAAGTCCACCCTGCAGTACATTGCCCAGAATAACTTCACCAACCTGTT
>CAYOFJ010000306.1:0-2692 GCA_964403065.1 uncultured Halanaerobiaceae bacterium
TGATTGAAAAACTTCTATTTTTACCTCTTCTGTAAAAACAGAATTGTAGAATAGATTTGAAGATTAAATTTCTAATTTTGCGGTGAGTGACTGCAGAAATAGTTCTACATCTGTAACCAGCCCCACTGCCTGGCTGCTGCCCCGATCGGCAAGTTTAGTTACCGTATCAGTATTGATATCCACACATACTGATTTCACCCGGGCGGGCAGCAGGTTGCCGGTGGCAATGGAGTGAAGCATGGTGGCCAGCATCAATACCAGGTCTGATTTTTGGGCTATTTTTTTCATTTCTTTTTGAGCTACAATGGTATCAGTAATAGTTTCAGGCAGGGGCCCGTCATCTCTTATAGAACCTGCCAGCACAAAATTAACATCATTTTTAATGGCTTCATACATAATTCCTTCCTGGATAATATCCGTTTCCACAGCTTTTTTTATAGACCCTGTAGCTCTTATTTTATTAATTGCCCTCATATGCATCCCTCGTAATTCTTGGTTGTTTTTGCCGTTTAGAGAATTTCCCTGATTTTTTTCACTATTTGTATTTTGTACAGGTCGATCCAGAGAAGTGCCAAATAAAGCTGCTTCTATATCATGAACTGCCAGAGCATTACCTGCAAGCAGGTTGTTAATATAACCGTTTTTAATTAAACGGGCCAGAAAATGACCGGCACCGGTATGAACTATCGCCGGTCCGCCGACCAGAGTTATATTTCCTCCGGAACTTTTTAAATTATTTAATTCCTTTGCTATATCGGATATCTTTTCTCCTTTTGATTTTTCAGCAGAAATTTCACTATTCATAAAACAAAATTCTTGTTCCCGTCCACTATGTGATGAGGTGGATGAGAGATCATTTATTCTGATCCCCTGGCTGCCGACTATTATTTTATCACCCTGTTCGACCTCCTGCATGGTTACGGCATAGGCTTTCTTGTCCTTAATAGCTACGGCACAATCCATTTCAATTTCTTTTACCTTTAGCCAGCGACCGCGATAATTTACGTGGGTTTCCCTATTGGTAGTGACATAAAAATTTTCCGGAAATACTCCGTCCTCAGGTGCTTTTTTTGTTTTCACCTGCTCTTTTACTTTTTTCTCTACTGCCTGAAAATTTTTAGCTTCCATGATTAATACCTCCTGAGCAAATATTTTATGATTGTATTTAAAATCAGAAAACCCCCGCTCCTGTTTAAGGAACGGGGGTAATTATTACCCGTGGTACCATCCTAATTGACCCTGAACTTTAAGGTCCACTTTTCAGTTACGACAGCTGGTTCATTATTGAATAATTAATATTTTAGCTGTCATAACCTATTTCTATAACGGGAAATCCCGGTGGTGCCTACTGAATTTTCAGCCCACAGCTCACAGGGGGGATTCGGTAAAATTTCTGGTTCCCGGACTTTCACCTGTTCCGGGTCGCTGTAAACCTTGATTTTACTTACTGGCCTGATCTAAGCTTTTGTAGTTATTTATTTTGTTAATGTGTTGAAACATTATATATTAAACTTGAACATTTGTCAAGAGCAGGAGAAAACAAATTATTCAAAAACTATATTAACAGGTGGGGATGAACTTATGGATAGAATCAGATTTAGAAAAGCGAAAAAGCAGGATATAATAGAGGTGGCAGAACTGCATGTAAAAATCTGGGAAGAGGTCTATAGGGGTGTTCTAGATGATGAATTTTTGGATAAAATAACAGTGGGCGAGCGGAACAAGCAGTGGAGAAAATTTTTGGAAAATAAAGGAGAGCGAGAATTATTTTTAGCAGAAGTAAGAAAACAAAATAAGGCTAAAATTGCTGGATTTGTAGCCTGTGGTCCGGCTAGAGATGAAAATTTTGAGCAAAATTTTCCCGGAGAGATTTATACTATTTATGTGGACAAAAAATACTGGCGTCAGGGTATCGGAAGTGAGCTTTTTTCTCTGGCCAAAAATTTTTTGCAGAAAAAAGGATTATTTCCCTTTTATCTCTGGGTGTTAAAAGAGTTAACTGATTCCAGAAAATTTTATGAAAGTATGGGAGGAGAAATTGCTGCAGAAGAAATTACAAAAATTGGTCGATATGAGCATGAAGACTTAATTTATGCCTGGGAAGGAAGAGAAGACTATGAATAAAAGTGGAGATAAGAAATTTATGGAAATAGCTCTGCAGGAAGCTCGAAAAGCCCGGAATAAAGATGAAGTGCCCATAGGAGCTTTAGTCGTCAGAGAGGATGAGATTCTGGCCAGAGCCCACAATTTAAAAGAAACCAGTCAGCTCCCCACTGCTCACGCGGAACTCCTGGCAGTAAAATCAGCTGCAGAAAAACTGGGAAGCTGGCGGCTGGAAGGCTGTAAAGTATATGTGACACTGGAACCCTGTATTATGTGTGCGGGCCTTTTGCTGCAGGCTCGCATAGAGAAGCTGGTATATGGAGCTGCTGATCCCAAAAGTGGGGCGGTAAAATCATTATATAATTTGCTGGAAGATGAGCGGCTGAACCACCAAATTCAGGTTGTTTCTGGAATTTATGCTGAGAAGAGCAGCAGAATGTTAAAAAAGTTTTTTGCTAATTTGAGGGATTCATAATATTCCCGTAAAATGAAGTTGAAAATTGGAACTTAAGGGTTTAAATAAAAATGAAGGAAATTAAGTATATTTATATAACAATATAAATAAGCGGTGATTATTTAAAATTATAAT
>CAYOFJ010000307.1:0-2664 GCA_964403065.1 uncultured Halanaerobiaceae bacterium
CCTAAAATATTATCTCCCAGAAGGCCCAGCTCCTCTGCTTCATTTATGGCGTTCTCCAGTCTTTCTATAGCCAGAGGATACTCAGCCCGGCAGTAAACAAAACCGCGGTTGGCTCCTATGGCATAACCAGCTATAGTCATCCCCTCTATCAACCGGTGAGGATCACCTTCCAGTATACTTCTGTCCATAAATGCTCCGGGATCACCCTCGTCAGCATTACAAACTATATATTTTTCTTTTTCTTCACCATTTTCGTGGGCGAATTTCCATTTTAGACCGGTGGGAAAACCGCCTCCACCCCGGCCTCTCAATTTGGCTTCTTCTATTTCATTAATTATTCCCTTAGGTTTCATCTCCAGTAAGGCTTTTGTAAGTCCACTATAAGAATCACGGTTTATAGCCGCTCTAATATCTTCTGGATCAATAACACCACAATTTTTCAGGACTATTCGCTTTTGGGGTGCAAAGAAGTTGGAATCAAAGGGTACACGCCAGCGGTCTATGATATTTCCAGAAATGATATGCTGTTCTACTAATTCTTCCACTCTTTCAGGGGTTATATCTCTGTATAGAATTCTGGTATCTCCCTGTCTTATTTCTACTAAAGGTTCTCCTACACAGTAACCCATACAACCTGTCTTAGCCAGCTCAATATCCTGTATATTTTTTCTTTTGATCTCCTCTTCCAGAGATGATCTGGTTTTTTGGGCACCCGCTGCAATTCCGCAGGTTCCCATTCCTACAATAATAACGGTCTCAGACTGCTTTTCTCTCTCCCGACGAAAGTTCTCTTTAATTCGATCCAGATCTTCAAAACCTTTAACCTTGTTCATAAAATCTACTACACCTCCTCAAGTTCCGCTTTACGGCAATAACGGTCGATTATATTCACTGCTTTTTCCGGATTTAACATGCCGTGAGCATTACCATTAACTGTCATTACAGGCGCAAGTCCACAGGCCCCCAGACAGCGCACTACTTCCAGCGAGACCAGGCCATCTTCTGTAGTCTCTCCGGGTTCAATTCCGTACTCTTCGCTAATTTTTTCTATAATCTCTTCAGCACCTTTGACATAACAGGCAGTGCCCTTACAAAAGGCAACCTCAAATTTGCCCCGAGGCTGATCGGTAAAATAAGTGTAAAATGATATTACACTTTTAACCCGAGCAGGACTTACTTCCAGATTGCGAGAAATCTTTTCCTGAGCTTCCTCCGGAATGTAGCCAATGAGATTCTGAGTCTGGTGCAAAATCTCAATCAACGATTCCTCCTGACTATCATTTTTTTCCACAATTTCTTCCAGTTTTGGTTCTATTCTGGGCCAATTCAGTTCTTCTGTGGCAGACATTATATTATCCCCCCTTAAATTTAAATATATACATGAAAATAATCACAAGCAAAAATAAATAAAAAAGCTTTTTAATAACCAACATGAAGTCAATATCAAGCCAATAATTGGTTAAAACTTAAATATCCTTAACAAAAAAACCAAATACTATTTTAAATATTGATAAATCTAATTTGTTTGAAGAAAAATTATAAAAAATATTCAAGAACAATAATTTTTAAGGTAATTTTCAAATTTTTTAGAAAATATAATCATGATTATGCTCAACTTATGTGCATTATATAACATTTAAATCCTTTTTTCAACTCTTACATTAAAAAATTTTCTGTAATTTAAATGCTAGCTATCCAGAAAAGGCAGCAGAATCGATTCAGCAATAAATATTTCAGGACTATAATATTATTTTCTTATATCAATTATTTCATCAAGATTAACCATCTCAAAAACTTTTTGTATATATTCCGAATCAACATTTGCCAGCTGAATACTGCCCTCCCTTTCTTCCATTATTTTATGGAACAGCAAAATTTTGCCCAGGCCCGAGCTATCAATTTTTTCTACATTTTTGAAATCAATAGTCACCTGTAATATCTCTTCATTTTCTACCAAATTTTCGAACTCTTCTTTTAGTTTCTCGGCATTGGTTAAATCTATACTGCCCTCCGGAATTATGCGAGCCGTATCACCATTAATTTCTGTTTGCATATTTTCTACCCCTCCATTAATATATTTTACTCTTAATTTACTACTTGCGCTGATTAGAAATTAGCTCTCCCTCATCATCTGGACAAACTCTTCGGCCAGTTCGGGATCGAACTGACTGCCAGCACAATTACTTATTTCTTCTAAAGCTTCTTCTCTGCTTATAGCTTCCTTATAAGGACGACCAGAGGTCATAACATCGTAGGCATCTACTATAGAAATTATGCGGGCCAAAAGCGGTATTTCTTTGCCTTCCAAACCCCGGGGGTAACCACTGCCGTCCCAATGTTCATGGTGGGACAATACCTCTTCTGCTATGGCAGCAAATTCTTCCGAAGCGGAAGCTATTTTAAAACCTCTTTCCGGATGTTCCTTAATGATTTCCCACTCTTCTTCTTTAAGCTCACCCGGTTTGGTTAATATCTCTTCTGGAATGGAGGTTTTCCCTATATCATGCAGAGTAGCTAAAAGCGACAATCTGTTAAGTTGAGAATTGGAAACACCTATTTTTTCTCCCAGGCGGTGGGCCAGTTCTGTCATCCTCATAGCATGTTCTCTGGTTTCATCACTTTTAGCACCCAGGGTATTCAACAAACCTTTTACCATACGATTTT
>CAYOFJ010000308.1:0-2656 GCA_964403065.1 uncultured Halanaerobiaceae bacterium
TTAAAACTGCCACATTTGCGATGGGCTGATTTTGGGGCCCGGACGCTTCCTTTGGTAGTATGCCAGGGGTAGTGAGGACCCGGGTCGGTTATGCCGGCGGCATAATCGATAATCCTACCTATCAAAATATAGGTGAGCATGCTGAGGCTATACAGATAGAATATGATGCAGATGTTTTAACTTATAGAGAATTGGTCGAGAAGTTTTGGAGTGATCACAATCCTTTCCAGCAGCCTTTTTCCAGTCAATATAGATCTATATTGTTTTATCATAGTCAAGAACAATACAAAATAGCTGAGGAAGTTAAGGCTGAGATTGAACAGGAAGAAGGCCGTGAAATACAGACTGAGTTTAAAGAATATAGAGAGTTCAATCTGGCTGAAAATTATCATCAAAAATACTATCTGCAGCAGCGTTCCAAATATAAAAATCATTATTTAAATGAAATGTCCTGGGAAGAATTTATTAATTCCACGGTTGTTGCCAGGGTGAACGGTTATATTGCCAGAGAGGGCAGCAGGAAACAGCTGCAGCAGGAAATAGGAAGTCTGGGTTTAAGTACTGAGTTAAGAAATAATCTTTTAGAACAATACGACCTTGATCCTGAGGAAATAGAAATTAAATGTGAAACCACCTGTGGTGGGGTGCAGGCAGAGGAGCTCGATCTCTCGCAGGAAACTGAAAAATCAGATACTGAATTAAAGGAACAGTTGACCGAGATGCAGTATAAAGTCACACAGATGGATGCTACCGAACCCGCTTTTGACAATGAATATTATGACCATGATAAGCCGGGAATATATGTTGATATTGTTTCTGGAGAACCGCTATTTAGTTCTCAGGATAAATTCAAGTCAGGTTCAGGCTGGCCCAGTTTTACCAGACCCCTGGTTGAAGAAAATATAATCGAGGTAGAGGATCGCAGTCTCTTTATGACCAGGACAGAGGTTCGCAGTAAAGAGGCTGATTCTCACCTTGGCCATGTATTTACCGATGGGCCTGAGCCCACCGGTCTTCGTTATTGTATAAATTCTGCCGCCCTCAGATTCATACCGGCTGAAGACCTGCGGGAAGAAGGTTATAAGGAATTTGCGGAGGAGTTTGAGCAAACTCAGCCGACAGCAGAATAAAAGAATCAGAAATAACAGCCACCTGAAATCACTTCAGGTGGCTAAATTTCTTTTATATAGTTTTTAACTAAAATCAATATTTTTTTCAGGATCTTATCTTAAATCCTGATAAAAAGGTTTTCTTTCTTCCGGAGGAGAAGGCGATAACTCGGGCTTTTTCAGCATGTTTTCTCTTATTTCATCGGCTTTTTTACATAATTTCACCATGTTGTTACCGAACAATTCAAATCTTGCCAGCCAGACACCTGTTGTTTCAACCTGTTTGACTTCACTGCCGCGGGGATAAAAAACTTCAATTTCTGGTTCATCCAGGGAGTCAATATAATTGAAGTCTAGAAGTTCTTCGGCCTTGCCTTCGCCATAAGTTATAACATGAAATTGAGCTCCCGCCCGTGGTGAATTTTTATAATCAGGCGCTTCTTTCCGGCATTTTTCTGGTTCTCCACTGTACAGATGAAGCATAGCTTTAGAAAGGTCTTTGCCGAAGGTGTTATAGTAGAGATCATACCAGACTGAAGCTGCCCTGCCATTTACTTCCGTGGCTGTTATTTCTTCTTCCCAACCTTTGACTCGAAAAACCTCTACATTCCAGAAGCCGGCGTCTATACCGTGCTGTCTAACTGCCTCCTTAGCATATTCCACAACTTTTTTTCTTACGTCAGCAGGCAGAGAAGTTGGAGTAGCATAACAATCAATAGATTTTCTCAGCCCCGGATAATAAATATGATCTGATACAGCCCATACATTTAGTTCTCCTTCTGGTCCTACCCAGCCTTCCACACAGTGCTGTTCAAATTCTTCGAGAAATTCCTCGATTACCATCATATTTTTATTGGCAAGGGGATATTTATCAAGATCAATATATTCATCGAAAAACTCCCGATAAATTCTCATTTTCTCTGGAATATCTGCCTGTAATTCAGGTAAAATTTCTTCCAGGTCCTGTTCGTTATGAATTTGATGTTGGTGTAGTGTCATGGTCAAAGAAGTGGGTTTGACATAACAGGGATATTTTACATCTTCACAGCCACATTCGCCGGTATCGAGATCCAAATAACTAAACCAGGGTGCATTGGGTTGATTGTCACGTGAATAATACTTGTGGTTGGTCAAAAACATTGCTTCTAAACTTGGACCATAAATGTCATGCCTTTCACATAAAACCGCTGCTACTAAATTTGCCAGGTCATGAGAGTAATAAATTCCATCAACTTGATTGCTTTCCAGAAAATCAGAGCATTTTTCCGTGTACTCTACAAGACTGAAACTTTCATCGGGAAAGGGATAGGAAAAATTTTCATCGTCCTTCCAGATAATGTTATAGCCGGGATTATTTTTTATCACCCTTTTCAGATATCTTTCATCCCTCCCGATAGGTAGTACTACAAGTATGTTTTTTTCTTCGCTCATTTTTAGTTATCCCCCCCTAAATATTATTTTTATAGGAATCCTTATTGTGAATTCCTATTATAATTAATATTCAATCTATTTACTTAATTCTATAAAACTACAACTAATTCCTTTTT
>CAYOFJ010000309.1:0-2651 GCA_964403065.1 uncultured Halanaerobiaceae bacterium
TCATCATCCAAATCACCTGTACTATCGACAAAGTCACATCCGGTCACAGACAGAGTCAAAACCAGAAGAACCCCAGCCGCCAGTAAAAATTTCTTATGCAAAATTTTAGTCATCTGTAAAACCTCCTTTTATAATTTCGAATTTATTACATAAAGATTTCAAACTATCTTAATGTTAAAGCTTTATAATTTAATACCCGGCATGCCCGGCATAAAACCGGCAGAAGAAAAAGATTTACCGGGATACTCTCCAATTAGTAAAATTCTCTATTTCAAAAGTATCAGTATAAGTATCAGGATCAATTTCATTCTCATCCGGAGGAAGTAAATTGTCGTCCCACTCCGAAGTGTCGCCGGAGATATCATTTATATCGCCTTTTATAAAGAATGCACTATTTTCTATTTCTCCTTTAGGAGCACCAGCAATATTCACATCTCCTCCTACAAAGATACGACTGTTACTCAAATCCCCATCTTTCATCGAGGAAAATCCCTCTATCGTCAGGTCTCCTTTAAAATAAAGTACAGAACCCTGAATATTGGTCTCATTTATATTAAGCCTGCTACAAATTTCTTTTATATAAAACCCCTGATCTATAACCGGATCTTCCAGACTATTTGCAGAAAGTATTTCTTTTAATTCAGATGAATCGGGCCAGATATCTCCATCGTCATTAATATTGAACAAGTTTTCACTAAAAATAATTTCCTCATCACCAAAAACTCTATCCGCCACCCTTGTTTCATTAACTTCTACAATTTTATTGTCTTTTTTATTTTCATTTTGTGTATCACCTTCTTCGTTTCCACCCTGGCTTTTAGCTTCACCCGGATGTCCTTCAATTCTATATCCTACTTTTAATGGCACCTCTTCTCCATCTAAATCTTTATTTAATGAAAATTTAACTCTCATATTATATTCATGTGAAGTTTTGGGAGCCTCACTGATATCATACTCAACTTTAAAATAGCCATCTTCCTCATACCAGGTAATTTTTGGATCATCTGGATAATCATCTACTGCAAGATTTTCTTTATCATCAAAGTCAGTCAAAAATTCATGCTCTAAAGACTTTTCATTTAAGCGGTCTATATCTTTATCAAATTCATCTTCATCAATCTCGATATTAACCCAATTAGGACCAAAATCAAAATCTTCAGCATTTCTTTTAATATTCAACACTTTGTTTACTTCATTTTCAGCTATAAGCTGCCAGGGTTCATCTACAGCCCCGGGAACTGTAACTTCTCCCTCCTCCAGGATTAAATCTATTTCAATACTTTCGGTCGCCCCATTATATTTGCCTTCTGAAACAAAGGTTATTGGTTGATTAAGATCAACTTCTCGCTTATCAATTTTAATTTCGTGTCCATTTTTTTCTATTACCTTAGCAGTTTCTTCTTCTGCAAAGGTTTCAATAATATTACCGTTTTGTGCAATCTCTATTATCTTATATCCTCCGCCCTCATAATCATACATATTAGCAGAAAGATCAAATGTTCCGTCATTTACAGCTCCAAGTTTTAAGCCATCATTATTTGAACTTTCAGAAAAGGAACTTTTAAGGTGCTCCACGCCGGCTTCAGCAGCCCAAAATGCTCGCTTCAGATCCAGCTGTCGGTGCGCGATGGAAGTGGTTGACTGCGAAACAATCAAAAAGGTCACGGCCAGCACACCGACTACAGCCAGAAGTATCAAAGTCATAATAAACGCTGCTCCCTTTTCTTCCCGGAGCTCATTTTTTATAAACCAAATGTGATCTAACAATTTATGTTCCTCCCGGGCAGGCTATTTGAGGTTAAAGCATAGCTCTATAGCTTCAGCAGTTATCACGGGCATCTTAATGTTGAAACACAAATATAAAAACCTGCTCCTAAAGAGCAGGCAAAAGATAATAGTCCTGACTCCTTCGGCAGCCAAACTACCATAGCATTAAAGCTGCTAAATGCTTTAGGCTTTTAGCTTTGCGAACCCGTCTTTAAACGAGAGTGCCCTGAGCGAAGTGCTGAGCTATATACTAAACTTTTTAACTTATCTGTATTATAAAATTTACCCACCTGCTTTGCAAGCAATTAAACGCCCGAAAAGAACTATTAAAACTATTATACCAGATAAAAGTAGTACATAATACCCATTACTCAATCCAGTATATCTCTGACATCCTCTTCATCTTCCAGGCTGGTAATTCTATCGAATAGCAGCAAAAGGGCAGCTTTATCACTGCTCTTCACAAGCTTTCTTAACTCCTCTGAAATTTCTTCTCCCAGTCTATTTTCCAGCATGATCTCTACAGTATTGGTAAGGGCGGAAGTATTTTCCTGCTGCACATCAGAAATAATATCTTCACTTACACCCATTTCTTTCAATTTTTCGACAATATTCATATCCATAATCGCCTGCTGCCTCCTTTACAATCTATCAGAACTTTTCAAACTTTTAGGGACCTACTTCCTGCTCTTCCTCCAGAATCGGCTCATATCTCACCGGACCATGTGTCATATTCTCTATCATTTCAACATTTTCGTTTCCCCACCAGTTCTTTTCAGCATTTAATTCTTCAACATCCTGTGCATAATTCCAGGAAGCATATAAACCCGTGCCATTATCTATTATATTATTTTCATTAACCCTGCTTTCTTTAATAGATTTTT
>CAYOFJ010000310.1:0-2642 GCA_964403065.1 uncultured Halanaerobiaceae bacterium
GCCATCTATTGACCCCCTTTCATTTAATAACTATATTATAATACCTATAATAAGTGAAAATCAAGTTATTCTATAGAAGTATTATATATGAAAACACTGCCGCAATCAATGAAATTTTTGTGAAAGATTATCGCGAAGTTTATCTTAGTAAAAGCGAAAAAAATTATATCATAATTTCCAGCAGGGCCAAAACCAAAATGAGAACTACTACGACTGGTATTATTACCTTCCAGTGATTGATGTTCAAATAAGCCGGTAAAGTGGGTTTAGAAAAACTACCTTCACTAATAATTTCCCCATATTTTTCATGGAAATAGGCATAAAACCCAGCTCCCATTGTTATACCTGCCAGCCCCGGAATTAAGGCATCTAAATTCCCCTGACCAACCGCTCCAGCTATAGTACCGGGGCAATATCCCAGCACGGCAAAGCCTGCTCCGAAGATTAAACCGCCGGGAATTACCCGTTTGAGAGAGTGACTCTTAGGAGAAAGTTCTATTTTACCCAGATCATATAAAGCATAAATACCAACCATGCCTACTATTATAGCGGTAATAATTATTTTGACCACGGTGAAATCTTCCAGCATCAGCTGACCTACTATTACATTATATTGAGTTACTCCACCTTTTTGCAGAAAAAATCCAAAAATTATACCTGTAATCAGACCCTTTAAAAGTCTGAGGCTACTTTCTCTTCTCATATTCATTCCCTGCCTCCTTTTTTCCCTATTAATTCCCGTATATATAAATTTTGATAGTTTATGGTTAAAAAATAAGTCACCAGGTGAACAAAAATTTTTATACACAAACATATACATAAAACTGAAATATAATTGAAATTTGATTAGTATATCAATAGAGCGGTGAGAATGCCCCCAATAAAGAAGCAAATAGCTGCCAGCCAGCTGCTAATACTAAGCTGTAGGGTACCGCTAATTCCATGACCACTTGTACAGCCACCAGCCCAGCGGGCCCCAAATCCTATTAAAATTCCACCCAGCAGAGCAGAAATCACTCTGCCCGTAACAGTCTGATTTAATACGGAAACAAATTCTGTCGGAGGACGAAGAGTTAAAGAAAATGTGCCTGATAAAAGGGAAGAAATTAAACTTCCAATGATAATTCCCAGCACCAGCATCCACTGCCAGTCAATTTGTGGTAAATATTTTTGATAATATTTTAGTTCCGACACCTGCTTTTTATCATATTTTTCCCATATCATTCCCGAAGTACGGGCAAAAGTAGTGGAAGTCCCCAGCGCTTTACGAGAAATCAAAAACGAAAGCCAGCTTAAAATGCCAATACCTGCTCCAACCAGGTAAGGATTCCAGGTTTCTCTGAATAAAATTTCCAATTTAAATTCACCTCCATAAAAATTCACTCTTGAAAAATTTGCGTTTATTTGATATATTTTTATAGTAACACATTAAAATAGTAAGAAAAAGTACTTAAGCTACAAAATATTAAAAAAAGGAGGTTTATAATGTCTGCTAAAAAACGAGAATCCAGCAGTAAAGAAGACTGGAAAGAAGTAAGAAAATCTCAAGGAAAAGGTGGCTTTTTGCCGCGCAAAAGCTATAATAATTTTAAAACTCAATGAGAATAAAAGCTTAAAGTATCTTCAGTTTTAAGCTTGCAGATTAATTTCTGTTTTTGCTTATACCAAGCAGTCTGAGCAGTTTAAGCAGCTGTCAAATTAGAAGTCGAGAAAATTAAACAGTCTAAATATTTAAACCGGGGCCTGTTAAGATAGATACAGGCCCCGGCTTATTAATTTAATGCCTATAGATATAATTTAAGCCGGATACAATTTATAAATTATTAATCATTTGTTAGCTAATCCCTCTGAAACTTGGGAATCAAAATGTATATCTGTTTGCGGATAAGGAATATCTATACCTTCTTCATCAAATCTGCGTTTGACTTCTTCATGCATATAATAATAAACTTCCCAGTAATCCCCGGGGGCAATCCAGACCCGCGTGAATATTTCTACAGAGCTGCCAGCATGTTCACCTACTCTAACTGTAGCAGCCGGGTCAGATAAAATCTTATCACAGTCTTCAATAATCTCCCAGATGATGGATTTTGCCTGCTCAAAATCATCGTCATATCCTATGCCAAACTGCATATCCACTCTACGGGTATCAGTAGCAGAATAATTTATTATATTATGATTGGCAAGTGTGCCGTTGGGTATATAAAGTTTTTTGTTATCGGGGGTATGTATTATGGTATACAGCATCTGGATTTGTTTGACCGTTCCCCATTGTGACCCCACTTCAATAAAATCTCCAACCTCAAAAGGGCGAAAAAGCAGTAAAAGAACTCCTCCAGCAAAGTTGGATAAACTCCCCTGCAGAGCCAGGCCAGCGGCAAAACTGGCTGCACCCAGTATAGCTACAAATGAAGTCATTTCAATGCCAGCTGTACCTGCGGCCGTAATTGCCAGCAGTATGATTAATAAAACTTTAAGCACAGAATTTACAAATCCGGCCAGGGTGGGATCAACCTTATCTTTCATGGACCGCCTGATTAAACTCAGAACTCCTTTAATTATAAACCAACCTACACCAAAAACTATCAGCGCCATAATAAGGTTAAAACCATAATACTGAATTCTGGAGAGAATAAACTGCA
>CAYOFJ010000311.1:0-2634 GCA_964403065.1 uncultured Halanaerobiaceae bacterium
CGTATTCATAATTACTTACTCCGTCATCTGCCTCAGTACCAATTGTGGTCTCATAGCTTTCGTCATTTTCGGCTTGAATTGTAATATCTATCTCGGTCTCATCATCAGGATTTCCTCCAATATCTTCTACACTCACCACGCCGGAAATAGACCCCGTGTTATCTATCTCTATGGCTCCGTCTTCCGTCACTGTCTCTTCATTACCTGCTTCATCTTCAACTGTAAGTTCAATATCATATACATCCCCATGGTTTACTTCATCATCCGGCAGAGTAATTTCTTCGGTCATATCTCCTTCCTCCACTGAATCTTCAAAAATAGTGTCATCATTGCCCACCACTAAGAAAGCCTCAGCAAAGTTCTTATCTTCTGCTGTATAATCCACTGTAACTTTCTCACCACTTATAGCTGTTTTGGGATCAGCAGCTGTGGGGTTATTTATCTCTATGGTGTCTATCTCACCATCAACTTCTATTTCCACTTCTCCCACATCTATAGCTGCCACTTTAACTGCAAAAGTATATTCACCATCATCTATATCCAGGTCAGCATTGCTGATAATAACATCGGCATTACCATCCTCAGAAAAATCCACATCTTCGTCTGTAAAGCTGCCCGCTGTTTCTTCCTCCAGTTCCACGTCTTCTTCTCTATCTATATAGTTTCCATATTCATCTTTAAGACCCTCAATTTCTATCTCTATGTCCTGTACAGCCGGCTGTACAAGCTGATCGGAGACCAGGTTTACTTCTTCAGCCTCCTCCACATCTTCTGGTTCCACTATAACCGTCACTGCAGGAGAACTGATTTCATTATAGCTGGCCTCGACTTCATATTCACCGGCTTCTGTTTCGGCAAAAAGTCCTTCTTCTTCAGCATTCTCCCAGCTAAATTCACCGTCATCATCTTCTACTTTATTGTCATATTCATCATAGGCAGCAGCGCTGAAATCAACAGTATCACCCGCTGTTATGGTCTCGTCAGCCGCTGGATCAATCTCCACCTCATCTACGGCAGCCGGTTCCACATCAAATACTCCAATGGCATATTCATCCTGGCTGGAAATTTTTGCTCGATATTCACCGGCTTTTTCCAGTATAGGGCTAAAGTCTATTTCTTCGGTGGTTTCGGGCTCGACACCAAAATCTTCTTCTACTATCTGATCCTCCTCAGTTATGGTTAACTCAAGTTCAATATCCTGTTCTCCGTAAACCTCACCTCTATTTTCCACCTCTGCAGTAATTTCTATTTGCTCACCGGCCTCAGGTATTTCCGGCTCAACATTCACATTACTAACCCTGAAATAGGCAGGTTCCAGCACAAAAGCTTCAATACTATCACTGTCATCCTCACTTACAATTTCCAGCTCATAATCCCCTGCATCTCCAGTTTCACTCTGCCAGCTAAATTCGTCGCTGTATTCTTCTCCACCGCCCAGAGAAACCTCTTCACTGTCTATCACTTCTCCATTCAGCAGAAATTCTATATTCTGGCTGTCGGCAAGATCGCCATTATTTTCTACGGAGTATTCCGCCACTATCTCTTCTCCTTCTTCTACTTCGTCGACTGCCTCAGTGATATTCACCTGAAAGTTAGCCGGCTGCAGAATTGTGATGATTTCAGCCGCCCGACCATCAATTGCCTCTTCAACCGTGTCATAGCTGTCCACAACTATGGTGATATTACCAAAATCAGCTTGACCGGGAACTTCTATTCCCTCAAAACTTAGCTCCTGATTTTCATCTGCTGCCAGTGTTAGCTCTTCTGTTTCCTCAGCCCAGCCGGTTTTTAATCTAACTTCCCTTGTACCTTCTTCAGTTCCGGTGTTTTCTACCTCTGCTTCGACCTGGATTGAATCGCCTCTTTCCAGCACCTCCGGTTCAACTTCCAGCTCACTAACTTCAAAATATACCTCACTAACAATAACTTCTGCTTCAACTTCCAGATCTATATCCTGTTCTTCGGCAAATCCATCGGGCAGAGAAAACTCCCCGACTGCCTCGAATCTTTCAGCTTCATCCGGGTCATAATCCTCTATATCCCAGATCAACTCAACCGTATGTCCGCGATCATAATTATCAGTTATTTTCATCTCATCGGCCAGCTGCTCCTGGACCTCCGATTCACTCGTTCCCGGCAGCACATTAATATTATCCACGTCATTTTCAGCATCAACTGCAGTAATATCAAGCTCTTTCACTTCCACCTCGGCAGTTACTTCCTGTTCTATTTCCGGATTTTCGCTGACATTTTCGGGTAGAGTAAAACTACCTGTGGCTGTGTATTCTCCTATTTCCTCAGATTCATAATCTTCTATTGTCCAGTCCAGCTCTACTTCATGCTGGTTTTCTTCTTCGTCAGCTACCGTTATCTCCGGATTTTCCGCCGCCAGCTTTTCTATAGCTTCTTCCTCTTCAGTTCCATAACCTACAGTGATATTTTCAACCTCATCTTCAACATCTACTTTATCCAAACGGGGATTGCCCACTTCGACTTCAGTCCGAACTACCTCTTCAAGCTCAGGGTTCTCCGCTACATCTTCCGGCAGGTCAAATACACCTTCTGCTTCATAAATTCCGGCTGTTTCCGAATCATAATCCTCAATTTCCCAATCAATCTGTACTGTGTGAATAT
>CAYOFJ010000312.1:0-2620 GCA_964403065.1 uncultured Halanaerobiaceae bacterium
CAATAGAACTTATAATAAAGCTAAAAATTTAACTGATGAGCTTTTAGATTCTTCCTGTAATAAAGGTGAAGTGATAAAATGGAAGGGAAATTCTATCGGTGAAATTGTTTCCCGGGTTAATATTGTTATTGATGCTACCACTCTGGGCTGGAAACAGAAATTATTTCCAGGTGCCCGAAGACTTTCCGGGGACCAGAGAGTTTTTGATCTTTCTTATTCTGCGGAACCTTCTCCTTTATTAAAACTTGCTGCAGAGAGAGGTTGTAAAAGGGAAAACGGATTGAGAATGTTGTTATACCAGGCTCAGGAGGCCCATAAAATTTGGTTTGAGGAGAGTGAGTTTGATAAAAATATTTTACCGCAAAATAGATTTATTACTATGAATTAATTTTTTATATCTTTTGTATATGCTTAAATTAGGCCAGCCTGTAAAAAGGCTGGTTTTTTTATTTGAAAAAAATACAAAAAATGTTAAATTTATGCAGGAAAATATTGTATTTTGTAGAAATAGATAGAAGTTAGTAAAAATTTATTAATCATCAGGGAGGGAAATTGCTTTGATAAACGGACAAATAAACAAATCTGGAGAAAGAACGGTAGAAAATTTACTGGCCAGTCTGATAAATGAAGCTCTAAAACTGGAAGCAAGTGATATCCACTTTGAGCCTGGCGAAAGCAAAGGAAGAGTTAGATACCGTATTGATGGCCTGCTGGAAACAGCCCATATATACTCTCAAGAAAAAATTGCCAGTTTATCCGCAAGATTAAAACTATTAACAGGTTTGGATATAACCGAACGCGAAAAAATTCAGGAAGGACTATTACAGTGGCCAAAGCATAATAGAAAGGTTGAATTTAGAGTTTCTCTCATGCCTACTATTCGCGGAGAAAAGATAGTTTTGCGTAGATTGATAGGAGAAAAGAATTTGCTCACACTTGATCAGCTGGGGTTTAGCAGTCAAAATTTAAATTATTTACAAAAGTTAATTCATAGAAATCAGGGGTTAATCTTTTTATGCGGTCCTACTGGAAGTGGTAAGACCACAACTTTGTTTGCCTGTCTGAAAGAATTAGAAGATGACAACATAAATATTATTACTTTGGAAGATCCAGTAGAAATTTATTTGGAAAAAATTAATCAAATTCAAGTTCAAACAGATGGAGGAGATAATTTTGCTGACAACCTTCGTTCGGGATTAAGACAGGATCCAGATGTAATAATGGTTGGAGAAATTCGAGATGTAGAAACTGCCAGAATGGCTGTTAGAGCAGCCTTAACAGGACATTTAGTTTTAACTACTATACATACTCTTGATGCATTGGGAGTTATTTTAAGATTAAAAGAAATGGGCATACCTGAATATTTAATTGCTGAAACATTATTAGGAGTCATTGCTCAAAGATTATTACGGAAAATTTGTTTAGATTGTCAGGGAAAAGGTTGCCTATACTGTAGAGAAAGTGGTTATAATGGCAGAACCGCTCTCCAGGAAGTTATTCTTGTAGATGATGAGTTTAAAGATTCTATACGAAAGGGAGGTTCACGTCAAGAACTAATAAATATTATAAGCCAGAAGAATTTCAAGTCTTTATCAGATGATGGATTTGATAAAGCTAAAAGAGGCTTAACGAATGAAGAGGAAGTAAGGAGAGTTTTAAAATGACCGGAAAAAAGTATGAAGAAATTATTTCTATAACAGAAAGATGGCATATGTATTTGGCTGGTGGTTATACACTTGCCCAAGCAATAAGATTCTGTATAAATGATAGGGGAATAACTAAATACCAAAATTGTCTGGAACATATGTTATTAGATCTGGAAAAAGGATTAAGTGCTGAAAATGCAATTGAGAGAACCAGGGAATTATTCCCTGACTTTTATATTCAAATGTTTAAAATGGCGGTTAAAAAGGGAAAGTTAGTTGAAGTATTAAGTCTGCTGCTAAAATATTATCAGCAGCGCAAAGATTATAGCAAGGAGATTGAACATAAACTTTATTATCCTCTCATAACTCTTGCTGTATTTATAGGTATTTGTTTTATCAGCACGGTTGTTTTTATACCAAGAATGATGGCAATTTATGAACAAATGGAACTTGAGTTGCCCTGGTTAACAAATATATTTATAAATTTAACTGAAATAGTTTTTCAACCCATATTTTTAACTATAGTTTTTATATTATTAATAGGATTGATCATTTTGGCGAAAAAGTTTTCTTTAACCCCAGAGATGGATAAAATTTTGTTGTGTAATTTACCGTTTATAAGAAACTTTTTTCTCTATAAAAATTTAAAAAGTTTCTTGCTGGCTTTGAGAATTTCTTTGTCAGCCGGAGGAGAAATAACAGATTCTTTAAAACAGGCGGCAGAAATTTCTGGCAGCAGTTATTTTAAAGCCAGAGTCGAAGAAGTAATTATTGATATAAATCTTGGAAAACCACTAATTCCATCACTGGTGAAGTGGCTTATTATACCAGAAAATTTACAGCCTATATTAAAAGGGGGTGAGAAATCAGGAAAATTGGTGGAAGCAATAGATTTTTGTGCGGAATTTTGCCGAAAAAGAGAGGAAGTATTTTTGCAAAAAGTTAGCATTAATTTAGAACCTGCAATAATACTG
>CAYOFJ010000313.1:0-2581 GCA_964403065.1 uncultured Halanaerobiaceae bacterium
ATTCTCGATTTTTCAACTGCTGATAACTCATATCCGGTGACTCAATACTGTCAAAATTGAGCTTATCTCTTAAATTATTGATTAATCTGGTAGTCCATTTCTTGTTTTCGAATATCCCGTGCCAGTAAGTACCTAAAATATTACCCGAGGGATTTATGAGAGAAGTGATATTCTGCTCTGTATTTTGACTGAGTTTTCCCTCATGGGAAATTAAAGGCTGATTTAAATTAGTTTCCAGAAGTTTGGTTCGCCCCATATGTATTTCATAACCGCTTAAGCTTAAATCCTGCATGCTGGCAAAATACCCCTCGTCTTCAAACTGCCAATTACCGGTGGTTTGCACGGTTTTCTTTTCAGCAGACATTACAGTTTTTATGGGCAAAAGGTCCAGGCCGGGGATATTTCTCATATTGCTTTCTGACCCCTCGGGATCAGAAAGTTCTTTGCCCAGCATCTGAAAACCACCGCAAACCCCAATTAACAGCCTGCCCGAGTCTGCGAATTTTTTGATTGCTCGGTCAAATCCAGCCTGACGCAGCCAGATTCTATCTTCCAGAGTATTTTTGCTGCCCGGTATAATTAGTACATCTGCTTTCTCCACTTTTTCGGGAGATTTAATATAGTTCACCTCAACCTCTTCATACATTTCCAGGGGGTTAAAATCTGTAAAATTGGAAATATGAGGAAGCAAAACGACATTAATTTTAAGTGTATCACTATCACTGCCGCTTTCAGCTTTATTTTGCAATCTTTCACTTAAGCTATCTTCATCATCGAGAGCCAGGTCTATATAGGGTAAAACCCCCAGAAAAGGTATACCCAGTTTCTCTTCAATTTCCTCCAGCCCCGGTTTTAATAGCTCTTTATCACCCCGAAATTTATTAATGATTAAAGCTTTCACCCGTTTCTTATCGGCCTCTGGCAGTAATTTAACAGTCCCATACAAAGAAGCAAAAACCCCTCCTCTTTCTATATCACCTACCAGAATTACCGGGGCTGAAACCATTTCAGCCATTCCCATATTAACAATATCATTTTCCTGTAGATTTATTTCGGCCGGACTCCCGGCGCCTTCTAATACTATAACATCATGTTCTGCAGCCAGTTCTTCATAAGCTTCTTTAACGATACCCTGCAGACGAGGTTTATATTCATAATATTCCCCGGCTTTCATATGTTTTTCTGGTTCACCGTTAATAATAATCTGAGAACCTTTGTCTCCTGATGGTTTTAACAGCACCGGATTCATATTCACCCGGGGTTCAAGACCGGCAGCCTCTGCCTGAAACACCTGAGCTCTACCCATTTCTTTACCATCTGAGGTTACATAAGAATTTAAGGCCATATTCTGTGCTTTAAATGGGGCAGCATTAATTCCCCTCCTCTGCAAAAGACGACAGATACCGGCCACCATAACACTTTTTCCTGCTGAAGAAGCTGTTCCCTGAACCATTATATTCTTTGCCATAATTTTCTTTCCTCCTTCACGTTCATCTAAATAACTAATTCTTTAAATTTTATCTGATTCCTGTAAAAATACGGATAACGAAAGATTTTATTAAAAAATACTGGTTATTTTCCCGAACCTACAGTCGATATTTTCGGATCTCAATTCGACATCTGTACTTTACCTTGATATAATATGAGCAAACTAAACTTTTTTCGACTGTTTGTATTTTAACCCCTATGGGAGGTAAAGATAATGAATGCCAGCAACAGGGACACAGAAGTCTGTCAGCAATATTGTCCCCACTGGGATAAAATTGAAAACCTGGAGGGAGAAAAGCTCAGGGAAGAAGAGTTGAAAAAGCTTTCTTCCACATTTAAAGTGCTGGGGGACCCTACAAGGCTAAAAATCATAAATGCACTGGCCCGAGATGAGCTATGTGTGTGTGATATAAGCGAACTTTTAGATATCAGTCAATCTGCCATCTCTCATCAGCTCAAAAAACTGCGCGATCTTGATCTGGTCAAATTTCGCAAGGAGGGCCGGGAAGTATATTATTCCCTGAGTGACCAGCATATTATGCAATTATTCTGCCAGGGACTGAACCATGTGAGAGAATAGAACAATTCTGAGCAGAAAAATCTTCCGGGATGATTTGACAGCAGCTGCCATAAACGCTATAATGTTAACTGAAATATATGAACAAACAATCATATTTTTTTACAGTATATATGAACAATTGCTCAAACGTTCAGATAAATGGGGGATAATTATGAAAAAACAAAAAATAATTCTGGAAGGATTAAACTGTATAGATTGTTCGCGAGAAATTGAAACCAAAATTAAACAGCTGGATTTCATCGAAAACGCCAGAATTAATTTTGCCACCCGGGAATTGAAATTAAATTTTTCGGTAGACATTAATGACAATATTGTTATAGACAAAATAAAAAGTAAAATAAATCAGGTCAACCCCGACATTGAAGTACAAAATAAAAAACAGTGCTATACTGATGATTCATATAAAACTAATTTTTTCGCCTTAAAAACTAAACTTATCAGGCTTCTATTGGGCTCTAGCTTATTTTTAGCAGCGGTAATAACAAATTTCCAGCCTGCTTTTAATTTCCTGTT
>CAYOFJ010000314.1:0-2534 GCA_964403065.1 uncultured Halanaerobiaceae bacterium
GTGAACCAACAGTACTGACAAAATTCCTACCGCTAAACCTGCTCCAATTACCAATATTTTTTCCCTGTTCATTCTTTACCCCCTTAAGTAAAGTAATAAAATTAACAAGTTCATCCTGTAACAGCTGTCATGAGTAATTATAATTCAGCTTACTCCAAAAGGGGAAATAGAAAATTTCTATAAGGGAAGTACTGAATATTTAGTACATAAATAGCAAAGGAAAATATGTTTGGTTTTACAAGTAAACGGGATCTGTACGTAAAAAAGCGTGGTAACGCCTCATTATTTTGATTGCCCTGATGGCACCAGAAGAATAATATACTAACAGGATAGACGTGAGTTATGAATATAATAATTATAAAATTTAACTTTACTTATTTCCGTATAGGTCACCATCCCAAAGAACAAGCTCCATTTGCGTTGCCTGCGTTACTCTGAAGGAAAATAAGTTTTTTTAATTAAAATTATAGATTCAACAATAATTATTTTGTAAAAAAATATTGATAATAATCCAATTAACAGATTTACTATGCTGATTTCAAATTTAAGAAGAATATAAATTGAAAAATAAAGTAATATGAACGAACCAATTAAATTAATGACATGTCTTTCCGGTTTTTCATTTACAAATAATATTTCAAAGTATTCTTTAATGGAAATATTTATATTACTTTCTTGACACTTTAAGACAGTTAATCTACTAATAAGTGTTCTAGAAATTATACCGAGAAAGAATGTATAAGGCACTGGTAATCCAAATACATAAATTCCGTTGCTTACAGCAAATTTAAATAGTATTAATAAAGTTATAAATGCTAAATAGATATTTAATATTTCTTCAATTTTTATTTTGTCTTTTTCGTATACCAGAAAACCTTTGCCCAAAAAAGTGTATGGATAAAAAATGTACTGGTTGTTTTCAGTATTTTTAAACAAATTTGTAACGCCTACCATGAGACTTCTCCTTTCTTTATAATAATTTAAATACTTTAATTAATGTTGCTACTCCATCAACAAATGAAGTAGCAACATTAATTAATAGAAATTTTATTCCAAATAATCCTTTAGATTATTTGGATGCTCTCGTTCATTTACTATTTCTTTGCACAAATAACTTGAATACCTCATTTCACATGGAGGCTCTCCATTGATCCAATTACTAAAGAAATGCCATGTAAGTTGCACTTGAATTTCTATTACTACATGTTCATCAGATACCATATCATTTAAGGCATCTATTAAAGCTTCTTCTAAAGCATCAGTTCGATCACCGATCGTTATCATTCCAAAAACTATACTTCCTCCCACTGCATACTTCCCAAATAAAGTATAAAGACCTATAGCTGATATGCCTGATGCAATAAAAAATTCAGAAAGATCTGACAAGCCGTCATTTGAAGCTAAATGATAATATAAATCGAAAGCTTCATCATAACTCAAGCAAAATACTTTTGTTTCTAAACTGTTTATAGGGGTTGGGCTAAAATTACTACTTAGTTGTATTGTTTCATCATCTAGGCCTTCTCCAATAAAAATATCTTCGTTTTCAATTTTTTTATTAACATAGTAAATAATCTCATTCATGGTTTTTAATTCATTTTTATTAAAATCATCATCAAGTACTTCATCTTTATTAATGTTTAGACTGCCACTATCTAGAATAGTTACATGTTTTTTAAAACCTTCGATTAATTCTTTTTCTATTTTATGTACTTTGGTTCCAGCATGCTCGTATGCATTAGAATGAACAGGTAGTATAACTTTTTCTGGTGATTTTGTATGGTCAGCAGCAGGGGTTGCTACTACAGGAGCAGCCGACAATGAAAACAACAGAACAACCACCATTAAAAGACTTACTGTGTTTTTAAATACTTTCTTTTTCATTTCCTAAACATCCTCCCTATCTAAATTATTTTATAAAATGGTAAGACATGCAAATAGTACCAAATATATCCACATTGGTCAATAATAAATTTTGTTCTAATATAAACGAGAAATCATGTCAGATTATATAAAGTTTTTGACTAGCAGGCATTGTATAAATCATATCTTATGGAGCACTAAAAAATAATATAAAGATTTTTGCTAACTATGATTTACTAAAGCATAGAAGCGTATATACTTGAGTATTGCGATGGTTTAACATATAATATTATTAGAAGAAAAAATCAAGAAAATATGGGCCGGGGCTGAAGCTTGAAAAAGCAGTCCGTCAAAAAACCATCCATAAGGTGGAGCTAACATTATGAAAAAAAAGAAATTAACACCGGTTTTGTTAAAATCAGCCCTTTTGTTTTTCTGGATTTTTTTTGTGTTGTACCCTAACCCGGTACTTCTGGCAATCAGCATCTCCCGTCTGTCCCGCCCACCCATAAATTCTATACAAGTTAATGAAATTATAGAAAGTTTAGATGAATTTTCTCCTCTGGAAGTTGAAGAATACGTTTATAAGACCCTCCCCTACCGTCATGATTGGGAAGTTTACGGGATGCCCTGGTATTTCCCTGCCCTGGAGGAAGTGCTGGAAAACGGCA
>CAYOFJ010000315.1:0-2530 GCA_964403065.1 uncultured Halanaerobiaceae bacterium
CATCAACTTGATATCTCCTCCCCCCATACCCCCACGGGATACAAGAGCCACCAAAAGCAGGGCTCCACCACCTGCCAGAACTCCGGCCATAGCTTCAAGAGGGGAAATATGAGGACTAATAAAACTCAGTATAAATCCGCAGGCCATACCCGTAAGTGTCAATTTGTCGGGCAAAATTTTATGTTTAATGTCAATAACAGCCAGAGGCAGCAGCAATAAAATAAAAATAAAGCCGGAAATCAATACCCAGATATTTGCTGCCCAAAAACCATTGACTAAAAAAAGTAATCCAGTCATCAGCTCTATCAGGGGATACTGCAGAGAAATAGAACTCTTACATTGACTGCATCTACCCCGCAAAATAATATAACTTAGAAGCGGAATCAGCTCCCGCAGAGTAAGTTTATGACCACACTCCGTACAGTGTGATCGCGGTGAGACTATTGATTCATCCCGCGGCAGCCTGTAAATAATTACATTTAAAAAACTGCCAAAGAAAAGTCCTAAAACAAATAAAAGCAAATATAAATGAAAATTATTTAAAAGCATATTCTCTCATCCATTATCTTCCCCATTTATATAATCCATTATAGTATACATTCACCTCTATCTTAATATATCACAGTATAAATTAAAACACCAGTACAAATCTGTTTATGTATTATCCTCCCGCTTCCCACCCGATTTCAAATCGGAATAATAATAGCTCCTGCCCATCCCGAGAAGCAGCAAATCAGAAATTACAGGTATTTTAATATACCCTCTGAAAAATTCAAAGCATTTTTAATAATTATAACATTTGTTTGGGAAAATTTTAAGAAAAAAATGCTAATTTACCACATTTTTTAACCGGATATCCAGCCTCAGATGCTAATTTTTCCACTAATTGCTTTTTTGTTTGAGAACATTTATAATGTAGATACACTTAATAAGAGGGTATCTGAATAATCTCTTTGCAGTTGAAATTGAAATTTTGGGGCCATTCTTAATATAGCAGGCAATATTTACACCAAAAGTTATAGATATCAACTTAAATATTCTGTATTTGAACAATTAGCCGAGAAATCGGGGGATATGAGATGAAAATTTTCAGAAATAATAAAGGTATGACTTTAATAGAAGCAGCAATAGGTATTGCAATACTGGGTATTATAGCAACATCATTTGGAGTTGTTTTCACCAGAGGTACAGAACATCGTGGGGAAACCCGCACGAGAAGTGAAGCAGCTTCATTTGTTGCCAGTGCCATGGAGGAAGTAACCGCAGAAGAACCCGATTTAAATAACAATAATGATACATGGAACGATATAGAAAATTATTATGAAAACAAAAGTGCAATCACAAAAATGGAGATAGATTCAACAAAAAATGATGTCGGCAGCATAATGATAACTATAAAGGGATATTATCAGAGCCAGGATGACAATGGACGATTTGTTCAACTCACTTCTCTGCTGGATTCCCGGGAAGAAGAGGATTAATTATGATAATACTCAATAATGATAAAGGAGTTACATTAATTGAGCTTATATTAGCTATTGCGGTGGCCGGAATAATTATGGCAGCCGCCAGCAATATGCAAATATTTATGCAGGAAGCTTTCTATCGAGAAGGTGATAGAGGCCACCTGCATAATAATCTGATGTTAATAGAACAGAGTTTTAGAAAAAAATTGCGAAGGGCAGAAAATATTGAACACACAAAGAATAATTGCAATAACTCTTCATATTTTAAATTGTCCGGGCAAAATGATGAGGGAATGAGAAGAATGCTATTTGTGGAGGATGAAGAGACAGGCATATCCGACTATATAATCGATCCCGGCGAAAATGGAAGCGAAAATGTAATAAAGAAAATAATGATCAATGAAATAAACCAGGAACAGGATAAAGATGAAAATATTCTAGATGTTACAATTTATTACAGATACGAAGAAGACTCCGATAAATCCAGGGAGTTTAAAGTTCATCTTCTCAACGATAAAGTAGATTTTAAAGATAAAATCTTAGCTCCAGATAAAAAACTTTGCTTTGAAACTCCCTAAAAAGTAGTGCTCTATAATTTTTGCCTCCTGTAAACAGAGAGAGGTGATAGTCTATGCTGAAACAAAATGAAAGTGGTTATGTGCTGCTATTTGTTATAATATTTCTGGTATTATTTACTATATTAGCAGTGCCCTTTTCTAATATGCTCTTAACTGAGGTTAGAGTGACAGAAAGCAGTATTCATCAAGATCAGGCATTTTACCATGCAAAATCTGGAGTTATTTACGGAGAGGCTCTGGAAGATGATTTTAATAATGAAAATGAAATTTTTGTAGAGGCAGGCCCCGAAAATCGATACGATAAACATGGAGATGTTGGTCTATTGGAGAACTCAGATTGGAATTGGGAAGATATTGAAACGGAAAATGATTTCCGGGAATTTCTCAATGAGATCACAAAAGAAGAATTGATCGAAGAAATTGAGGAAAGTACCGGCAATAATATAGATGATAATGATGATTTAATTTATGTTATAAAAAATAATG
>CAYOFJ010000316.1:0-2530 GCA_964403065.1 uncultured Halanaerobiaceae bacterium
AAAAGCCTGTTTAACGGCTTCTATCCTTTTATGCATCTCATTAATACTTTCAAAATTATTAAAATTCCATTCTTTCATTATTTTAAGAGCCTGTAATGCTATTAATCCCTGACCATTTGGAGGTAGCTCAAATATTTCATGGCCTCTATAGTTAATTTTAATAGGTTTCACTGGTTTAACTTCAAAATTTTTCAAGTCCTCTTCTGAAATATATCCCCCAGTTTTCTGGGCAAAATCTAAAATTTTACTAGCAATTTTACCTTCATAAAAATCATTTATGCCTTTATCAGCTAAATCTTCCAAAGTTTCAGCTTGATTTTTATTTTTCCAAATTTCACCAGTTTTAGGAGGCTTACCTTTATTTGTGAAGTTATCTAAAAAATGTTCCAATAATTGATCTTCTAGATTTTGCTTATATTTCTCTATAGCTTTTTGCCAATTATATGCCACCACAGGAGAAACTGGAAATCCCTCACGCGCATATTTAATAGCAGGTTTAAAAATTTTTTTCCAACCAAATATTGCGTGATTTTTTCTGAGATATTTCCAACCTGCAAGTTGCCCGGGAACAGTAACAGATTCCCACCCATATTGATTCATAGATCCATTATTGCTAGCTTTTTTTTCTAAAATTTTTTGTGGAAAATTTTGGGGCAGCCAACCGGAAGCATTCAAACCTTTAATTTTGTTGTTATGAGAAAAAATTGCGAAACAATCTCCCCCCAAACCGTTAGATGTAGGTTCCACAACTGTTAAGGCGGCCGCTGCTGCTAATGCAGCATCAAAAGCATTTCCACCCTCCTGCATTATTGATAATCCAGCATTTGCTGCAAGAGGTTGAGAGGTAGCTACAGCCCCCTGACAGGACATTATTAATTGTCGTTGGGAGGAAAATCTCTGTTTGCAAAAATCGAAATTCAATTTAATTTTTCACCTCCTGGACGGGTAACAAAATATCAATTTTAGTACCTTCACCTTCATTACTTGATATTTCAATAAAACCTTCCATTGCTTCTACAAGTTCTTTTACTATTGCTAATCCTAAACCCGAACCACCTGTCTCTCGTGAGCGAGATTTATCAGTTCTATAAAAACGTTCAAAAATTAATTTTTGTTCTGATTCAGGGATGCCAATTCCCGAATCTTTTACTGTAAAAATCAAATACTCTTCTTTCTGTTTGACTTTACAGTTCACTCTGTCTCCTGATTCTGAATATTTTATAGCATTTGTGATTAAATTATTTAAAATAATTTCTAATGCTTCTCTATCAAGCTTCCAAAAATTATTATTAATTGATATTTCAAATTCTAAACAAATATCTTCTCGTTTTGCTCGGGGATGATATCTTTTCCTGAATTTATTAAAAATATTAGATATATCCACCCGAGAATATTCTATATTATTTGTTTTTTTCTCAACTTCAGTTAGTTCTTCAAATCTCTCAGTTAGATTGATTAATCTGTTGACCTCTTCTTCCAGTTCCATTAAAGTTTTGTTATTCCAGTCAATAACTCCATCATTGAGTGCTCTAAGATAGTTTTTTAAATTTGTTAAGGGTGTTCTCATTTCATGACTTATATCTGAAACTGATTGTTTGCGCACTTTTTCCAGATATCTCAGTCTGGAACTTAGAGAGTTTATTGCTTTTGCCAGAGACTGCAGTTCAGGACTATTACAATCTGAAATTTTCACATTATATTGTCCTTCTTCTATATTATTTACAGATTTTATCATTTGAGAAATTGGTCTGGTATGGCGTTTAACAAGAAAAAAACTTACAATACCAGAAATAAATATCAAAATAAACCCTAAAGGCAAAAGAAATTTATTAATGCTGCTCTGTAACTCAGTAGTCTGATTTTCTATATCCTGTAATATACCAGTTTCTTCTGGGCTCTGAGGCCAGGACAAATAACCAAAATTCTCTTCAGAAATTTCTAAGCTCAGACCTTCTTGTATGATGTCTCTCATCATTCCGTGATGTCTTCGGTCATTTTCCATCATTCTTCTGTTTCCTTCTGAATTAGTGTCCGACATAGGACTGTGATGAAAATGTTGGTTATTTTCAGCTGGTCCAGGATGATATTCTATATTATTTTCTTCTGCATAAACCCTTATAAAATTAGTGACTTGAGATCTATCACCTGTTTCCTGATAAAGTCTTTCTGCTTGCTCCAAAAACTCATTTAATTCCTGAGCTGATTCTTCCATACGAAATTGGGAAAAATGGCGCTCAAGCCCAATATTAAATAATATGGTAGCACTTATTACTGTTATAATAATTATTAAAATCATACTTAAAAATATTTTAAACTTGAGACTCATATCGGCTTACGCCTCCGTCCAATTTGTATCCCATACCATAAACAGTTAAAATAAAATCCCCCTGATTTAGTCCCAGCTTTTTTCTCAGGTTTTTAACATGAACATCAATAGTTCGGTCAAACCCTTCATATTTTAGACCTAATACTTTATCCATGAGCTGCTCACGACTAAGAATTTGGCCAGGATTGTCTATAAAAATTTTCA
>CAYOFJ010000317.1:0-2513 GCA_964403065.1 uncultured Halanaerobiaceae bacterium
CCGCGATTGAGCAGCTCCCTTACTCTGGCCACAACCTCGCCATCCATCAATTGCAGCCGGGCTCGCTTAACCTCCCGCCTTTCTTCGATGGTCTCCAATTCCAGAAATTCTACCGTGGTTTCAGGCTCGATCATAATTTCCGCATCATCAAAGGTTGTAAGTTTCACCCGGGAATCTGCCAGCGTCTGCACCGCATCTCCTTCCATAAGCTCGGCACCTATGTGGGCTGGCTGCCAGTCTTCCTCAGCTTCTTTCTGAATCAGGACATCCCCCACAATTTGCACTATTTCAGCTGCCAGCTCACGGGTGTTTTCCTCTCTATTTTCCACCACCCGGAAACTCAAATCGTCTCCCAGGCCGGTTCCGGGTTCAAACAAAAACAGCTGCTCTCTATTCTTTCTTGCCGGGGCCCGATAGATAAAATCAAGTTCACCTGCCAGCATTTCCAGCATTGCTTCCTGCTCTGAATCGGCAATCAACCCCATTCCATCCAGACGGGCCAGAACTTCAGCATCTATTTCCAGAAGTTCTCCCCCTTCATCCTGAATAAATACCCTTATTTCAGTTTCCTCTTCCGGCTCCAGCAGTTTATCCTCCACATATGTAACCAGGTCCTCGGCTCCAGCTTCGCTTCCGGCAAAAATCATCATTATTAAAACAACCGATATAATTCCCCACACAAACATCCTGGCCGCAATATTTTTTCTAAGCATGGTCATTATCCTCCTTCTTCTCTTCCTTATAACCAAGAACTCTATAGACAGTAACCGGTTCACTTCTGTTTTTTACATTGATTTCGCGCAGCCGCCGACAGGCAAAGATATCCCTGATCTGATTATAGGTTGCTTCACTTATGAGCACCCGTCCTTCCAGTTTGCGGGTTAAACCTTCCAGCCGTGCGGCCATATTAACCGCATCACCTATACAGGTATAATCAACCCGCTCTTTACTGCCTACATTTCCCACGACAGCTCGACCGGTATTAATTCCTATACCCAGATCGAACTCTATATCCTCTCCGCGCTCCTGCCATTCCTGCCTCATCTCTTCCGCAGCATCTATCATGGCCAGAGCAGCTGCAACTGCCCGCTCAGGATCATCTTCTGCCGAAAAAGGGGTGCCGAAAACGGCCAGAATAGCATCACCGATAAATTTATCTACCATACCCCGGTGCTCATTTTTGATGATATCAGCCATGCAGGCCAGATATTCATTGAGCAGACTTACCAATTTCTGCGGTGGCAGCTCCTCCGAGATGCCGGTAAAATTAACAACATCACTGAATAAAATAGTTACTTCGCTCTCTTCTCCCCCGGGATTGATGCGCTCGGGGTCCTCCAGAATTCTTTCCACCACCTGTGAGGGCACATAGCGCGAGAAAAAGCTTTTTGTCTGCAGACGCTCCTTCCTTTCCCGGTAAAAACGCAGAAAAGTGCTGGTCAATAACAGCAGGATCAAAACTACATTTAAATAGAAAATATCTGCCCATATATCCTGTAAAAACAGCAGGTAATTGCCTGCATTAATAGAAAAGATAAATCCTAAACTTAACCATGTTCCCACTCTGAGGCTGTTCAGCCTCTGCAGCATAAGCAGAACAAAAACAGCTATCATAATTATAATCATATTATGCCCCAGAGTCAATCTGCTCCGGAAATTCTCGTTCAATATATTATCCATCGCTGTAGCATGCAGCTGTACGCCGGATTCATTTCTGTTAAAAGGAGTAGGCCTGTCATCATATAGACCTTTAGCTTCAGCCGAATATCCCACCAAAACCAGAGCATCCTGAAAAATATCCTGCAGTCTTGCTTCTTCTCCCTGCTCTAGCAGCTCCACCACAGAAATTTCCTGGAAAGCTCGCTCCCCGTAATAAGTCAGTTCAAAATATCCCCTGCTGTCCACAGGAATGACAGCTTCCTCCCCCAGATGAATCTCTCCCTCAGCAGGATCAAAACTATAATCTCCCCGATTGAGGCCATAATAAGAAGCCAGCCCCAGAACAGTTATGTTGGGAAGCAGAGCCCGGGACATATCTCCCTCTTCTACCGCATAACGCTCATTTACCACCAGGGGAATAGAATGAAACAGGCCATCTGCCTGAGGTAATCCTATTTCAAACGTCCCGTAGGCGTAGGCAGCATTTTTGAAACTCTGCTCCGGCGGTATCATCTTATAGGTGCTAAATAACTCCGGCATCCTCCCCGCCGGCAGCTCTTCCGGATTCCTTATATCATATAGAAACTGCAGATATTTCTCGCTTTCTTTGAGATCCTGTCGATAACTATCATTGAGCTCTCTAAAATTCTGCCGGCTGTCCACCAGGAGAGTGCCCAGCACAACATTGGGATGAAAAAATAATGTTTCTGCCAGCTTTTGATCCCCCCGCGGTTCCTGATAGGTATCGAAAGCCAGGTCCATCACAATACTCCGGGCCCCCAGACGGTTGAGTTCCTCTATTATTTCAGCATGTATATCCCGGGACCAGGGCCAGGGATTATCATGCTGCTGAT
>CAYOFJ010000318.1:0-2500 GCA_964403065.1 uncultured Halanaerobiaceae bacterium
AATGGCTATAGAGTAAAACTTGTTAAAGATGCTGTAAGCTATCCGAAAGATCCTGACAACTGGCCGACTTATAAAAATCAGTTGAGACGCTGGTATAGAGGTTTCTTCCAGTGTCTAAAAATGTATAAAGGAGAATTATTCGGTAAAAACAAAAGGCTCTTAGCTTTAACTTCTATCCATCTTCTTTCTAATTTCCTCTGGATATTTTTAATAATAAGTTTTATAACAATGACAATTCAGGGCAATACCGGTATTTACTTCTATGATATTATTTATTACTTTATATTGTTTGACTTCGCATTTACACTTTTTATTGTTTCAATAGGGGCAATAAAGTATAAAAGAATTAGACCGGCGTTGATTGGAATTCCGTTTTACTGGTTATCACTCATAATCGATAATGTTATTTTTATAGAATCAGGTTATATAGAATTATACAAAAATAATAAACTTGTTGTCTGGCATAAAGGTCATTAATTTAAAAAGGAGGATTTAATAATGTATATACCTTCAGGATTATCCAGTTTATATGTGATAGGACGTTTTGGAGTTGTTATTTTAATAGTAGGTTTAGCTTTTACAATGGGGGCCACAACAGGGGAAACACCGGAAGCAATGATAACTTTTGCTTTTTATGATGGTGATGCTTCTGTTATTGAGACTGTGCACCCCATCTTAAATAGACATGATTATAGAGGAGACGTTTATGTTGCTACTGATAGCATTGGTAGTAATGGGAAGCTAACAGAGGAAGATTTATTTGATCTATACGAAGCTGGTTGGGGTGTCGGATCCCATGGTCTGGTATATCAGGATTTAACAACTTTAAGCGATGAAGAGGTATTATATCAGTTGGAAGAGTCAAAGCAGGTTTTATCTGAGATAGTTCCAGAAGTTTATGGTTTTTATCTAACTCATGATAATTATGTTCAGCATACTTTAGATCTAGTTGCTGAAGTTTATCCTGCAACTGTGGTGAGTTATTGGAAAACAGTTAATGAATTTCCTATGAATTATGGAGACCAGCATAAGATAATGGCTTTAGATGTAAATGACCTGGCTTTAAATGGTGTCAAAGCTATCATTAATCTAATGGAAGAGAACCAGTGGTTAATGCTTTCTTTTGCCGGTGTGGGTAATAATCATAACTGGTCAGAAGAGGACTTTACTGAATTAGTAGAGTTTATTGCTGAGAAAGAATTTATGGCTATTAACAGACCAGAAAGTGAGTAAAGAGTAGTTTTAAATTGGATTAGTTTTAGTGATAATTTAAAGATCTTTTCCCTATTTATAAGGAAGAGGTCTTTTTTTTGATTAAATTTTTATTTGACAAGGGAAGATTATTAGTGTATATTTAATGCAGGAAGCATTATTATTATTAGAATAAATAAATATTAAAAAATCCTTGAAAAAGGCACATCTGCTGTAAGGCAGAGTCGCAAAGCTAGATGCCCGTTAATGCGGGTAGTTCGGCTACCGGAGGGATAAAAATGAGAAAGTCATTATTTGTTGTGTATATTATAGTTATTATAATAGTTTTTACTGGTTGTAGTACTGCAAATAGTACAGATGTTATGGATCAAAACGATAGAACAGACGAATATTTAGGAGAATCTGAGTTTACTGAAAAGGTCAGGGATAGCTATGAAAATGGCCAGAAGGAAATTATAGAATGGGACGAATTTATCGCCTCCAACCATAGCCTCGGCCTTGGCGAAGTTGTTTCTGAGAATGTAATTGAGGAAAGCGATAGTGTAGTTTTACTTTCGCCGGAAAATAGTTTTAATGGCAGTCAGAAAAGATCTGTTGATAGGATTGGTTATGGAAGTTATATAGCTAATTTAAAGACTGATCATGCTGCCGGTTCTTATACAGCGTTCTTTATGTATGAAGGTGTAGCGGAAAAAAATGATGAAATTGATATTGAAATATATAATGATGGTTCCAGACGGATTGATTTTGTGATCTGGAAAGACGGTGTTAGAACAAATTATGTTCAGAGAAAATTAGATTTTGATCCTACTTCTAATTTCTTCGAGTATAGAATAGATTATCATCCTGATTATATAGCTTTCTTTGTTGAAGGAGAATTGATGGCTATCTTTACTGAGGATATACCAGAGAGTGAAATGTACTTGCTGGCCAATCACTGGTGGCCAAATTGGTTAGAACCAAGCGAAGAGCATGGAGAAAGCAGAAATTATTTGCGGAATATCGAAAAAGTTATTTAATATGATTTAATAATATAGAATTTACTCCCTGGCAAGAATATTGCCAGGGATTTTTAGTTGTGTGGCATTTTTTATATTGTTCATTGCTAAAGCATTTTCGAAAAAAATATTAAATTAGCGGAGCTCGAAGGCGGTAACTTCAAATATTTGCTGGAAGTCTTCGACTTTGGAGAAATAGTCAAAGCCGACGACCATTAGGAAATTGTCCAGATTAGCGAGGTGGACTGTGCCGCTTTCTATTTCTTCTTCTGGGACATCTTCAACTGTGA